>DAOWDI010000034.1 GCA_030639105.1 Gammaproteobacteria bacterium
AAGCCAAGTCCGCTATCGTGTCGATGCGACCTGCCGGGCGTATCAGGGTAGGACCGGATCCTCCACCTCAGACGGTGGAAGCAGTAATACGAAAGTCCAGAAGATCTCATCGGCGAAATTGTTGGATTCGATGATCTTCCAGATGGGCGGGGCGCTGAGGTCAAGTGCGAAGGGCACCTTCGTCGATATTACTATTTAGCCTCAATTTTCCGCCGTAGCCCATATTTTATTGCATGTTGCGCGGGGGGGTCGGTTATTGAGTCCGCGCCGTCGTCCTCGGCGTTTGACGATATTTTTCGATCAGGTCCGCGGACAGCGCATCCGCTTCTTTCCTCTCAGCAGGCGAAAGTAGTTCGCCCGAATGTTCGACCGCCACGATGGCCTTGGGGTTGCCAAGATGCGCCGCAACCTTGTACCAACCGTAGGCGTATTCCATATCGCGGGGTACCCCGCTACCGTTCTCATACAGGTTTCCGAGTCGATATTGCGCATCGGCGACGCCTGATTCCGAGGCCTTTCGATACCATTTCGCCGCTGCTTCGAGATCTTTCTCGACGCCCTGTCCAGCCGCGTGCATGCGCCCGACAAAGTACTGAGCATAGGCGTGATCAGCAGTCTCGGCGAGCGGTACCAGTATCGACAGCGCTTTGTCGTGATCCCCCATCATGAGTGCTACGACGCCGTCGTTGAAATCCGCCCGTGCGCCTGCACTCAGCAACACAATGAACAGAAATGTGATCAGTCGGTATTTCATCTGGAGGCTACCTCTGGGCCGCGGAAATAGCGGCGCATGATAAACTGATTTCGCGCGCCTTATAAACCCTATGTTGGTGCTAGAATCGCGCACCCTTGATATAACGATTTACGACATCGAGTGATGGCTAAGACCTTATACGACAAGTTGTGGGACGCCCATATCGTCGAAGAGTTCGATGACGGTAGCGCGTTGGTCTATATCGATCGACATCTCATCCACGAGGTAACCACGCCCCAGGCATTCGAGGGTCTGAGGCTAGCTGGGCGTAAACCTTGGCGGGTTGCGACAACAAAGGCCGTATCCGATCACAATACGCCGACGGTCGACATCCATAACATCGCCGATCCAATCGCCAAACTGCAACTCGATACCTTATCCAAAAATTGTACCGAGCACGGCATCACCCACTATGATATCGGCGACAAACGGCGCGGCATCGTGCACGTGACGGGACCTGAGCAGGGTTGGTGCCTGCCGGGTATGACTATCGTCTGTGGCGATTCTCATACCGCGACGAGTGGTGCGCTCGGCGCACTCGCGTTCGGGATTGGAACCTCGGAGGTCGAACACTGCATCGCGACCCAGTGCCTTGTACTTCGAAAAGCCAAAAATATGCTGATCCAGGTCACCGGTAAGCTGGGTGCCGGGATCTCCGCGAAAGATCTGATCCTCGCGATCATCGGACAAATTGGGACCGCGGGCGCCACTGGCCACACCATGGAATACGCTGGTGGGCCGATCCGTGCATTGTCCATGGAGGAAAGAATGACCGTGTGCAATATGTCCATCGAAGCGGGTGGACGTGCCGGTATGGTCGCGGTCGATGATACGGCCTTGGACTATATCAGCGGGCGTCCCTATACGCCCTCGGGGGCCCTCTGGGACCGCGCTCTCGAAGATTGGCGTGAGTTGAAATCGGATCCGGATGCCGTTTTCGACAGTACGATAGTCATCGACGCGGCTGTGATCGAACCGCAGGTCACCTGGGGCACCTCACCGGAAATGGTCGTGCCCGTATCCGGAGCCGTCCCGGATCCGGATGCGGCCGAGGATGAGACTAAACGTATCGGCATGACAAACGCACTGCGATATATGGCGCTCAAACCCGGTACGAAGATTGTGGACATCCCGATCGACAAGGTGTTCATCGGCTCCTGTACGAACTCACGCATCGAGGATCTACGCGCCGTCGCCGATGTAATCAATGGGCGCCAGAAGTCACCGAACGTCAAATTGGCGATGGTCGTCCCCGGCTCCGGTCTGGTCAAATCTCAAGCCGAGCAGGAAGGTTTGGATGAGATCTTTTACGCGGCCGGTTTCGAGTGGCGGGAACCGGGATGTTCGATGTGCTTGGGGATGAACCCCGATCAGCTATCCGCTGGCGAACGTTGCGCGTCCACTTCCAATCGTAATTTCGAGGGTCGCCAGGGTCGCGGCGGACGCACCCACCTGGTGAGCCCGGCGATGGCCGCGGCGGCCGGAATTGCAGGTCATTTTGTCGACGTACGGGAGGTGTGAGCGATGGAAGCCATCGCGCGCGTCCACGGTGTTGTCCTCCCCATCGATCGCCCCAACGTCGATACCGATGCGATCATTCCGAAGCAGTTCTTAAAATCGATAAAGCGTACCGGATTCGGCAACTACTTATTTGACGAATGGCGCTATCTCGACAAGGGCGAAGCAGATCAGGACTGCTCGGGACGGCCGTTGAATAAGGATTTCATCCTCAATCAACCGCGCTGCGAGGGCGCGAAGGTGTTGCTAGCGCGGGAGAATTTCGGTTGTGGCTCGTCACGAGAACACGCACCTTGGGCTCTCCGTGACTATGGGATCCGGGCGCTGATTGCGCCAAGTTTCGCCGATATCTTTTACGGTAACTCCTGCAAGAACGGACTCCTGCCGGTGATTCTGCCGGCAAAGGTTGTCGATTCCTTGTTTGCTGAATGCGAGCGGGCGGGGGTTTATAGGCTGGCCGTCGATCTTGAGGAACTCATCGTAACCACCCCCGGCGGCAAGACCTATCCGTTTGCATTTAAT
>DAOWDI010000085.1 GCA_030639105.1 Gammaproteobacteria bacterium
GCCAACAAGCTGTCGGATGAATTTCCGGACACTACCGAAGCCCTGTTAAGACCCGACGGTTTGCTCGCAGCCGGCGGCGATCTAACGCCAGAGCGCCTGCTGATTGCCTATAGCAGCGGAATTTTTCCCTGGTATTCCCACGGCCAACCAATCCTGTGGTGGGCGCCGGATCCGCGTTCGATTTTATACCCGGCGGCGTTAAAAATATCACGCTCGCTGCGTAAGACGGTCAAACGCCAACTGTTCTCGGTCACGATCGACCGGGCGTTCGATCTGGTCATTCGAGCGTGCGCGGCGCCGCGCAACGATCAGACGGGAACATGGATCACCGATTCAATGATAGACGCATACGGGGCTCTGCACCGCCGCGGACATGCCCATTCAATCGAATGCTGGGAGGGAAACAAACTGGTCGGTGGCCTCTACGGCATCGCCATAGGCCGAGTGTTTTTCGGTGAATCGATGTTCAGCCTTGTGACCGACGCCTCGAAAGTTGCCTTGGTCACGCTCGGCAGGCGGCTGGCGGAATGGGACTACCGGCTTATCGATTGCCAGGTCCATAACCCGCACCTTGCTTCTCTCGGTGCTGAAACCATTCCGCGCACGGATTTCAACGGGATGTTACGCAGATTCTGTCTCTCGGCGCCGTCGCCACAAGCTTGGCTCCAAGGATCGGAATCATGACGCAACCTCCCCGCTCGCAACCACTGGGTTTTTTCACGACCCCACCGCATGATTGTGGCTACCTGCCCGGACGACGCGCGGTAACACTTTTTGTCGACCCCCGTACGCGTCCCGACAACGCAACCTATACCTTGCTGTCACAGCATGGATTCCGGCGTAGCGGCGGACACATCTATCGGCCAAAATGCTCGTCCTGCGACGCCTGCGTTCCAATTCGTCTGCCGGTTGCGGATTTCAGGCCACGCCGATCACAGCGACGAAACCTGCGGATTAACGCAGATCTTACGGTCATCCCCCGTGAACCCGTCTATGATCCCCTGCATTTTGATCTCTATTACCGGTATATCACCACGCGGCACAAGGGTGGCGGAATGGAGGATCCGGATCCAGACAGTTACATGGATTTCCTCTCGGCTAACTGGGCAACAACAACTTTCTACGAGTTGCGTAGCGGCCCCGAACTTCTTGCGGTCGCCGTCGTCGATCGACTCGATGATGGCCTATCCGCGGTTTATACGTTCTTTGATCCGTCGCATTCGCACCGTGGTCTCGGGCGGTACGCGATCCTGAAAGAAATCGAGATCGCACGAGCATTGGGGTTGAAGTGGCTATATCTCGGTTACTGGATCATGGAGTGCAGAAAAATGTCCTATAAGGTCGAGTTCAGACCCTATCAGTGCTACGTGAAAGGTACTTGGCGTGAGGTGTCAGACGAGCAGTTCGAAGGTGCCGGGAAAGAACCAATGCTCAATGGTTCAAACGGTTCAACAGACGGCTAAGCGTACGTCGATCTGGTGAGAAATACCGGATGCGAACCAGCGCACTTTACGGTACTCGTTCGATTGAGGCACAATGGCGCACTCATTACAACGAGATCCCCCCGGCAATAGAGGTCGCATGGCGAAAGAAGATCACATTGAAATACAGGGCAAGGTTGTCGAAACCCTGCCGAATACCATGTTCCGGGTCGAACTCGAAAACGGACACGTCATCATCGCTCATATCTCGGGCAAGATGCGAAAAAATTATATTCGTATCTTGACCGGCGACACCGTGACGGTCGAACTCACCCCCTATGACCTCAGCAAAGGCCGTATCACCTACCGCGAACGCTAGCCTGTCCGAAACGCCTTCCCGGGGCGGGTCATCGACTTAATGCTGCAAAAGGCATCTCATTAGATGTTCAATACCGACATTAATCAGGCGCCCGGAAAACTCATAAGCGCCGAGGTCCTGCTGATACGGATCCGGTACTTCCAATTTTTTTAAATCCGCAACGTCGTCAAGCAATAACTTGATTTGTGCGGAACACGTCGAAGGACGCGTCGCCTGCAGATAGTCGAGGTGCCCAAAATCCATTGCGATGAAATAGTCAAACCGCCCGAAATCAGTTGCATCGAACGGGCGTGATGACAAAGCTGATATATCCGCCCCATATCCAGCCGCCACCGCTACCGCCATCGGCTCCGGCCCACGGCCGAATTGGGCATGGATACCGGCCGAATCTACCAATACTTCGTCCCCCATCCCCGCATCGATTAATCTTACGCGCAGGATCCCCTCGGCGATTGGCGAGCGACATAGATTCCCCGTACAAACGAACAGAACGCAGATCCGCGGTTTCGGATTCATCCGCTTTCGTCCCATCGCTCACGCAGGTACTCAAAATCGGCGCGTGTATCGACGCCAATCCCGCAAGGGGAAACCGCATCCGCAACAATGATGACGGCATTGCCGGCGAGCGCCCGCAATTGTTCCAGGCGCTCTATCCGCTCGAGTGGAGCCGGGGGTGAATCCACAAATCGCCGCAGGTAACCGGCGCGATAGGCATAGATCCCGATGTGCCGGCGGTAATATTTCAACGCAGCGCCCCGCACTTCGCCTACTACATACGGTATCGGCGCACGACTGAAGTAGAGCGCCCTGTCATCCGGCGCACGAACCACCTTGACAATATTAGGATCATTAATCGCAACCTCGTCCGTAATCGGCTCGCACACACTGATGATGTCAGCGGCGGTATTGGATTCGAGCAATGCCGCAACCTGGTGAATCACCGACGCGGGCAACTGGGGTTCGTCCCCCTGGACATTGACGATGATCGTATCGTCGCTTTCCCCACGTTCCCCAACGGCCTCCGCGATCCTGTCCGTTCCCGACAAATGAGAACCGCGCGTCCACGCGACCGTCGCTCCGAATCTCCGGGCGACTTCAGAGATGCGTTTGTCGTCCGTCGCGATGACGACCTCATCCGCCCCGCTTGAGGTGGCATTTTCGTAAACATGCTGAACGAGAGGCTTGCCCGCGAGCGATAACAATGGCTTACCGGGCAGACGCGAGGATGCATACCGCGCGGGAATATAGACCTTGAAACTCATCCAATCAACTTACCGCACCTACCGATCGCGGTATCGAGTACTTGTTTGCTCCGAGTTTCGTTTATTCAGGCGCTCGATTTCCTCGTTGCTTACATCACGGGCTTCTTCCTCCAGCATGATCGGGATATCATCACGGATCGGATAGGCGATCCGGGCAGCCTTCGAAATCAGCTCCTGATTTTCCTTATCGTATATCAGGGGTCCTTTCGTCACCGGGCATACCAGCAAATCCAATAACCTTTTATCCATGCTCAACCTCACTGAAGATGGTCGACAAGCGCCGTCTGAAGACTTCTGGAAGCTCTGCCGTGACCGGAACGTACCAGCATCGCGATAATCCGAAATGTTCGCATTTAACTGCATCCTTTTCCGTCATAATAATCGGAAGATCATCGTCAAACTCGAGATCGGACTTCTTAAATCGTACGTGATCGCGAAATGAATGCTGCTTTACGCTAAATCCCTTGGCGCGCAACATCGAAAAGAACCGGTCGGGGTACCCGATCCCGGCTACGCCGTGGACTTCCTTCGGCCCAAATTCCTCGAATTCGAGTTGCTTATCACCACCCAGTTGCCGGATGTGCGTAGCAACATATTTCATCGCGAATTCGCCTCTCCCGGCAATACCATTGGTCACCACAAAATCGACCGAACGAAGCCGCTGAACCGGGTCACGCAGCGGTCCCGCCGGTAGGCAGCGACCATTCCCGAAGCGCCGTACTCCGTCGATAACGGCGATTTCGTAGTTGCGTTCAAGAGCGTAGTGTTGCAGCCCGTCATCGCTGATAATAATGTCACAGGCAGCATGACGCAGCAGGGCATCGACGCTGTCACCGCGTCGCAGTCCGACCGCGACGGGGCAATGTGCGCGGCGCGCAATCACGATGGGCTCATCACCGACTACTGCCGGATCGCTGTCCTCTCGCACCTGCTGCGGCCAGTTCTTCGCCCGCCCGCGATAGCCGCGCGCAACGACACCGGGTGTATAACCGAGCGATCGAAAATATTCGACCAGCCAGATGACCAGTGGCGTTTTCCCGGTACCGCCACTCGAGATATTACCAACGATGACAACCGGTACGTCCGCTTCATAGGTGGATAACAAACCACTCGTGTAGGCAATCTTGCGCATCGCCCCGAGGAGGCGATAGACCCAGGCGAACGGCACCAATGCGATTACGCCGGGATGGCGGCCGTACCATATATTGTCCAGTATCTTCGCGGAAGACATAACACCCTGTACTCTATACCCGACAGGCGCGATAACCCATCATTCTTTTTCGCGGATCCTGGTCGGGAAAGTGATCCGGGTAAGGCCGATTTGGCGCGCCGCATCCATCACGGTCACCACCGCTTGATGACTTGCATCCGCATCCGCGCTGATGATGACGACGGGTTCAGCATCGGCCGGGCGGACCTCATTTAATGCTTGGCGTATGGTTGTAAGTTGCGTGTTGATGAGGGCATTCCCGTTGACGAAATAACGACCGTTAGCATCGATCGCTATTTCGATTGTATCCAGTGGATCTTCGCGCACCTCTTCGCTGGCCTCGGGCAGCGTAAGTTCGATCTCCGATTCACGAATAAACGTCGTCGAAACCATAAAAAAGATGAGAAGCAAAAATACGACATCGATCAACGGCGTCAGATTGACGTCGACTTCCTCTTCGCGCCGCGGTTGAAAATTCATACCGGGCCGAGTTGGACAGGTTCGCGTTCACGAGCACCATGCATCGCCTCGACGAGTTTCATCGCTTCCTGTTCCATTGTTACGACGAACCCCTCAACGCGGCTGCGAAAATAACGATAGAACATCAGTGTCGGGATAGCAACGGACAGACCTGCCGCGGTCGTAAGCAAAGCCTCTGAGATCCCGCCGGCGAGGATGGACGCATCACCAACACCCTGTGTCGTGATCGCAGCGAAAACCTTGATCATACCGATCACGGTACCCAACAAGCCCAATAGCGGACTGATAGCGGCAACCGTTCCCAGTGTATTGAGGTAGCGCCCCATTTCGTAGACGACGTGCCGACCTACTTCCTCGATGCTTTCCTTCATGACTTCGCGTTCGTAGGCACGATTGATCAGGCCGGCGGCCAAGACCCGGCCGAGTGGCGAACCGGTGCGCAGCGACTCGATTCTTTTATCATCGAGAACACCCGAGCGTGCCCATTGCCACACTTGCGCAACAAGATTCCCAGGCGTTATACGGCGGCGCTGCAGCGACCAGAATCGCTCTATTACGATGGCCATCGAAACGATGGAACAAAGGATAATCGGCAGCATCATCCAGCCGCCTGCTTTAACAAATTCAAACACGTGTTATGAATACTCCCAATCGCAGCCGCCACACAAGCGTAGACCATATCAGACGATAGGAACGGCGGAAAGGCCGTAACCACAGTGCGCGGTGCCGGGTGCAGACGCCTCACGACGACATTCATCCGCCGGCGCCCGGATCCACCACTTCGAGGTGGTGCCAGTAGCGCAGATGCGTACGCCGGTAGGATCGCGGCGATTCGACGCGATCCGAGATATTGAACTCGATCGCGCCCTCGATCCCAGTCGACAGCACCGCCGCGCCATGTTCGAGGTAGCGGCTTACAACCCCACGCTCGGGGAAGGAAAAACGATTCTTATATCCGGCGGCAAAGACCACATATGCCGGCTTAACGGCGGCGATGAACGGCGCCGTCGATGAGGTCGCACTGCCGTGATGCGGCGCTATCAGAATATCCGCCGCCAGAACATCGGAACCCTGGCGGGTCAACTGTGCTTCGGTGCGTCCTTCGATATCCCCCGGCAGCAGGACGCTGCCGCCGGGTGCGCTGATTTTCAGCACGCAAGACCGATCATTTCTCGAGCTTAAGCGAGCGTTGCGCGGGGACAATATCATAAATTCAATGCCGTCCCATACCCAATGCCGGCCGGCCCGGCAGGTCGTCGTCGGCACCTCAAAGACATCCCCCGGGCTAACCCAGATGTCCTTGATCGGCAGTACCGTCGCGAGACCGGCCCAACCACCCGCGTGGTCCGTATCCGCATGGCTCAAGACAAGCCTATCCACTGCCACGATACCGCGTGAGCGCAACATCGGCGCGATGATGCCGGAACCGGCGGAAAAGCGGCCAAATGCGGATCCGGTATCATAGACAAGCACCTTGTGCGAGGTCTCCGCGACGACCGCAAGGCCCTGTCCGACATCGAGGATGGTCAAACGAACCTCAGCCTTAGGCGGCGCAATACGCGGCTCCAGCGCTAAGGCGCCAACCAACACCGAACCGAGCAACCAGCGCGCGCGGATCACGGGTACGACAAATACCGTCACCCCAATCAAGGCAAGGCCGATGGCCCATGGGCCGGGGGCGGTCGGCAGGCCGATCGGGCCTAATGTATCGGCCAACCAGGTCAGGTACGACCATAAGATGTCCCATATCCAGGCGGCCGCTCCCCACACCCCCCCCGCCGTCGGGGCGTCGAATGGGAGTATTGCGATCCCCACAAGAACCAGCGGTACGATCGTCAGCGTAACGACTGGTACGGCGATAAGATTCGCCAGCGGTGAAGCGAGCGGCACGCTCTGATGTAACGCGCCCAGCAAAGGCGTCAAACCAAGTGCCAGATACACATGCAGCGATAGTAGCCGATGTAAGGTTTTTGCCGGCGGTCGCGTCGAATTGATGAAGAGCAACCACCCTACCGCACTAAAAGACAGCCAGAAGCTCGCACTCAGCAACGCCACGGGATCGAGAACGGCGACCGTCACCAAGGCAATCGCAAAAGTAGTAAATGAGATCGCCGGGCGACGCCGAAGCCGGCAAATCATGACCACCGCCAACATCACGAGCGCGCGTTGGGTCGAGATGGGGAAACCCGCGAGCGCTGCGTACCCGGTGGCCGCGGCGATCGCGATCAGCGCGGCGGGGCGCTGCACGGGCCAGCGCCGGTTCGTCGGCGAGGCCAGCCCGATCCCCCAATGGGCCGTGATGAATGCGATCCCGGCTATCAGCGAAATATGCAGGCCCGAGATCGCCAGCAAATGGGCGGTCCCCGTCGTTTGCAAGGTCTGCCACTGTTCCTCGCTCAAACCATCACGATCAGCGACCGCAAGTGCCGCGATCACCCCATCGTGGGGGGCAACCGGTGCGCTCGACCGGATGTGTGAGGCGATACCCTCGCGAAGACGATTCAGCGACCATTGGCCCGCGGGGCCTTCACAACGGTTGGCTGGATGGCGGATCACATAACCTGTTGCCGACACCCGCTCGGTGAACAACCACTTTTCCCGATCGAAGCCCCCCGGATTCCGGGTACCGTATGGGATCTTTAGACGTACTTTAAACGTACACCGCGAGCCCGTCCCAAGGCTGCCGCGCCACTGATAGCGGGTAAGCTTGAGAACCGATGAGCCCAATATTGCACCTCGTGCATCGGTAACACTACGCGCGTTGAAATCGAACCGAAGACCCGTTCCAAAATTGATCGGAGGTGAGCTGACGATCCCGGTGACCGTCAACACGTGTCCTTCTCGCGCCGGGTCGAGGCGCGCGCCAAGGATCAGATCAGCGCGCCACATAGCCCACAGAAACCCGGCGCCGCCGAGCGCGATGAGCCGCCACCGTGGTGAACGGAAGACGAGAACGAGTATCGGGACGATGGCTGCGTACAGCAGCGAATGCGGCATGCGTGGCACGAATTGAAACACCGCAATGCCGGCGGCAACGGCGAGAGCTTGATAGCGCATGAATGTCTTCCTTGACATAGCCGCTGGCCTATCCCGTATAAGCGGAACAAAATATTGTGCCGTGCGGCCTCCAACGCACCTATCATAGCGCAAGCAAGCTGGGAAGATAGTCCACGCGTCTATCCGCCAGCGAAGTCATTGTCTGCATCGTCCGCAACAGAGACTGCCGTAATCTCCAGGTATCCGCATAGCACACGTAATTGACCCAAGCTTTGACAACGGCGTCCAGCTCGGCGAAGGAAGCCCTGCCAGCCCTATATTCATTCCAGATACCGGTGATGCGCATACGTCCCTTTCGTCCCATGCGTGCCTTTAGTAACCGGCAGGAGGGGTAAATCACAAACCCCAGCCAAGGTATGCCGGTGATAACCGGGGCTACCTGAGCAGACAAACCGTGTACCCTGAGACGTAATCGCTGCAACCGCTCCACTACCGCCTGTTTCCACTCCCATAGTTCACTCTTGTCGTCACTGAACAGTGCCATATCGTCCACGTAACGAAGGTAGGCAGGGCATCTCAGTTCGCGTTTGACAAACTGATCCAAAGGATTGAGATAGACGTTCGACCAAAACTGTGAGGTCAGATTACCGATAGGTAGGCCCTTGGGGCGCAGAATAGAAAGCAGATCATCGCCCGGAAAATAACTAGGGACAACCTCATCATCCAGAACTCCCTGACCGCTGCCAACAATAGTAGCGCACAGATCAAACAGCCCTTCATCCATGGGCGCCCGGCCGATCTCTGCCAATAAAAGGATATGGTCTATCGAGGGAAAATGCTTGACGATATCCAAGCGCAATACATACCGATAGCGCCGTGCAAACAGCTGTAACCGGTCCACCGCCCGATGGGTACCCTTGCCTACTCGGTTCGCATAGCTATCATCGATAAAGCGACGCTCAAACCAGGGCTCAATTATCCGACACACAGCATGGTGCACAACCCGATCACGAAACGGTGCGGCGCTGATTTTACGACGTTTCGGTTCATGCACGTAGAAGTGGAAATAGGCCCCGGGGGCATAGGACCCCCGAATCAATGAATCCTGCAATTCCAGCAGATTGTCTGCCCACAGTGCCTCAAAATCGGCCACCGCCACCC
>DAOWDI010000118.1 GCA_030639105.1 Gammaproteobacteria bacterium
CGATGAGGTTCAGTTGGTACACCTCGCCATCGGCGGCCGCATATTTGAGACTGACGCTCTGTGCCTTGATGGTGATCCCCCGCTCGCGTTCCAGGTCCATCGAGTCCAGGACCTGGGCCGCCATCTCGCGCTCCTCAAGGCCGCCGCACAGTTGGATGAAGCGGTCGGCCAAGGTCGATTTCCCGTGATCGATATGGGCGATAATTGAGAAGTTTCTAATATGCTGCATGCACAATCGCGAAGCGTTCAACCCCAGAGTTCAAATCACCTGCCTCAAAGCAGGACTTCCCAAGTTCGACAGGCTCCTGGCGAGGCGGCGATAATGGAAGATGCGCGCGATTCTATCTCACAGCGGCCAGTGGTGACAGCCCGCTGCGATCTAATCTGCCGCGAGATATGCTTCTACGGCGCCAGGATCGCAGGTGCCGGCACAGATCCCCCTGTCCTGATCGACCACGATGGATAGGTGTAGTCCGTATCGTTGGCGCAACGTGGGGTCGTCCTCAATGTCGACCTTGGTGTGCTCGGGCAACGAACGCCAGTAGCAAGTGATCGTATTACAGCGCACGGCTGGCGTGTAGAAAGGGTCAAAGATTTCTTCAGACCCGTCTTCAGTCATCCGCCGGTATTTTCATCGCCATGAACAATGGTCCGCCCTGTCGATGAACCAACACAGGAACACTTGCTCCCGGTTTGATCCGATCGACGATTTCGCCGAGCGTGGCGGCCGAATCCACGGGCTGCGAGTTGATTTGCAGGATTATGTCGCCGCGACGCACGCCCGCATCGTAAGCCGGTCCGGCATCTACGCTCTCGACGATGACGCCACTACCGTTGAGCTTGAGTTGTTCGCGCTCCGATTTTGTCAGATCGCGGACTCTTACGTTCAAGCGCTTATTAGCGTGCTTTTCCTCACCGGTACTTCGCGCAAGCTCCAATTCATCGTCACTTGGGAGTTCTCCGATTTGCACCTGCAGGCGCTTCTGTTTTCCCTCTCTGATCACCTCGAGCGGCGTTTTGCCTCCAACCGGAGCCTTGCCCACGAGCGGTGGCAGCCCGGCGGAGGTGTCAATTTTCTGGTTATTGAAGTTGACGATAATATCGCCCGCCCTGAGGCCCGCGGCGGCCGCGGGGCTGTCCGGCAGTACTTTTGAGATGAGTGCTCCGTGCGGCTTTTTCATCTTGAAAGATTCCGCGAGTTCACGAG
Organism: Gammaproteobacteria bacterium; assembly: GCA_030639105.1. Lineage (GTDB taxonomy): Bacteria > Pseudomonadota > Gammaproteobacteria > UBA11873. Next base: position 1,208 of record DAOWDI010000118.1, read on the forward strand.
TGACGTCCTGTATCAATACACCCAGCCAACCACGGGTGACGGTGCCTTTGTCGCGCAACTGGGCATACACATTGATGACGACGTCAATGGGAATAGCGAAAGAGAGACCCATAAAGCCGCCTGTACGGCTGTAGATCTGCGAATTTACACCAACAACTTCGCCATCGAGATTAAACAACGGCCCGCCGGAATTTCCAGGGTTTATGGCGACATCGGTTTGGATGAAAGGAACGTAATTCTCGTTCGGAAGACTACGGCCTTTCGCGCTAACAATACCCGCGGTAACCGAATGATCGAAGCCGAATGGCGAACCGATCGCCAGCACCCACTCTCCCACTTCAAGTTCGCTCGACTTACCGAGCTTCAAGCTCGGCAATGGCTTTTCCGCCTCGACTTTGAGCACTGCGATATCACTCCGGGCGTCGGTGCCCACGACCTCGGCGACATACTCCCGGCGATCGCTCAGACGGACGATGATTTCTTCTGCGTCACGTATGACGTGATAGTTTGAAATTATGTAACCATCATCGGAGATGATAAAGCCCGATCCCAACGACGAATGTGGTTTCGGCGCGCCGGGCCCGCCGCCGGGCAGCTCTTCGCCGAAAAAGCGCCGGAAAAAATCCTGCAGCGCGTTATCTTCTCCCGGTAAGCCCTCAGGGCCGGGAAAGCCATGCGGCATGCTGCGCGACGGGGGGCGTTTAGCCGTGGTGCCGATGTTGACGACCGCGGCGCGGTTGGCTTTCACCAAGGGCGTAAAGTCTGGGAGGCCGGAAATCATCGCCGCCTCGGCGGCAACGGAAATTGCCACGACTGCGATTGCCGAAAGCGGTAATACCAGTCGGCGCATGTGTGGCGCGAACATTAGGAACGTTTTCATAACGCTAGATTAAGGGCTAATTGTGTTCGACCGAGCTTGCGATCTGTCGAACTGTCGGCAGAGGAACTTCTCCGACGACCGTGATTTGATGATTCTCCGCGACCCGGCTGAAGGCATTGACGGCGCCCATCGAGGAGAACCCCTGTAGAGGTTCCAAAGTATCCATGAGTTCTTCAACGAAAACCGATACCATCGCCAAGCCGTCTGAATAAACCATGTGGCTTACCGGCATATCGCTTTGTGACATGGTTTGTACTTTATGGTTACGCATTTGAAATCCCATCGGCAACCAACCTACCGACCAACCGGAAGTCTCTGCCACGGTCGCGACGGAGTCCTCAGCATCAGCATTTGTATACCAGGTGAAGCCGGCACCTTCGATAGCGGTCTCAAATGCGCTGTCCGGCAATTCGTCACTGATGGATATCTGCACAAATTGGACCTGCTCCAACGCCTGTCCACTCCGGTTCAAAATAATAGACCGCAGCAACAGCCCGTATTCGTCGTCGATCCAGAGTTGGTATCCATACCGATTGCGCACTTTTGGTAGAATCGTAATCACTGTCGTCGCGCGGCCGGCTACCCGATCCCGACCCGCAAGCTTGAATGAGTAGTGCGCGCTCAACTGTTCAACGGGCTCGACCGTTCCCAGTGACAGAAGATCCCGCGGCTCGCTCTTTTCAACCATGACCTCGCGATCGTCGGCAAACAGGCACGTCACCCGCCGGCCGTCACGAATGACTTCCCGCTCCGGACCAGATAGAGCTACCAGACGCTCCCGTTCTACATCGTCATCGAATTTGTGCACGATGCGCATGGCATCGATTTGAGCGCCCTGTTGATAGATAAACACGCCGTCGTAAGTCAATTTCTCAGTCGCGGAACTCATCCGCTGCATCAGTTGGGTTACATCTGGTTTCTGGGCGGGCGCCTGCCCTGCCCCGGCCACGAGAAAGAACAGCAGAACTGCTTCGCGCCAGCCCGGGATCGTCTTCTTCACAAACTGATCAGTCTGCTTCAAAGCCGATGATACGGACATACGGGTTGACGCTGGGGACGCCGAGACTCGACCGCTGCGCGTTGAACTTAACAAGGTAGCCGTTCATCCGACGATGCGTATGCGCCGATTCCTCGAGCGGGTCAAACCCTGGTTGCACTTGCGCCCCCGTTCCATCCACCGCCAGCAGAGCCTCATCGGGGACCACCGGTGCCGTTGTGGCAATTTTCGGAACGCCATTGAGTTGTTGTTCAGGCGCAATCTGTTTGATCCCGACGATAGCGAGCGTGGCAACGGATGCGGCGATGGCGAATCCAGCGACCAGTCGAAGTAGAGAACGATCCGCCTTGCGTGGGGCCAGCACGGTCGGTTCGCGGTCAATCCCGACCTGCAACTGTTTGGC
>DAOWDI010000128.1 GCA_030639105.1 Gammaproteobacteria bacterium
ATACCTTGAATTTTGTGCGGAGCGGGCGTCAATGCCTCGCCGGCCAAAGCCTGAGCGATCACGGGACTCGCCTCCGGCTCGACCGCCACCGAGACGATGTTCTTCCCCTTTTGGCTCTTGATAAATCGAGACACACCCGTTATGGTTCCGCCCGTCCCCACACCCGAAACAAGCACGTCGATTTCGCCGTCGGTATCGTTCCAGATTTCAGGCCCGGTCGTGCTTTCGTGGATCGCCGGGTTCGAAGGATTCTTGAACTGCTGCGGCATGTAATAACGCGCCGGGTCGCCAGCGGCGATTTCTTCGGCTTTCGCAATCGCACCCGGCATTCCCTTGGCGCCTTCGGTCAGAACCAGATCGGCACCAAATGCCTTCAGCACTTTACGCCGTTCAAGACTCATGGTCTCCGGCATTGTCAATGTCAGGTTGTATCCACGTGAGGCGCAAACAAAAGCGAGCGCAATACCCGTATTTCCACTTGTCGGCTCCACGACTTCCATCCCGGGCTTCAGTGCACCACTACTTTCAGCATCCCAAATCATTGCCGCGCCGATCCTGCATTTCACTGAGTAGGCGGGGTTGCGCCCTTCGATTTTTGCCAGCACGCACACCCCATCCGTGTCGATGACGCGGTTCAATCGGATCAATGGCGTATTACCGATAGATCTTGAATTATCTTCATAGATTGGCACTGTCATTCTCCTCACGGCTTCCGGGCCGTTTACGACCGTGGCTAGCGCCACGATCCCTCATTGACGCCAGGCGCTCTTCAAGGCGATCCATCCATACCTTCAGATTATCGACGCCTTCGATGTCAACACCGCCGAGTTCTTCCAGGGTGACCGCCGCTTCCCAGCCGTTTGGGGTAGCCACGGTATAGCGGTTGATTATCGAGCGATCCCCTTTATTTTGCTCTCTATTAAGGGCGCGCTAGCGTACTGCATTTCTGACTCGATTGCATATGCATCCGCGTGCAGCCACACTCGTGTGGAGCAAATGAGTTTGGGAAACGATGGCTAGATTATCCGAACGCGCGGGGAAAAACCGACTCGCGATCTTGGCCGGACTCATCGCGGCAATTGCTGCGTCCTGGTTCATGATGCGCGGACCCGGGGTGGAGCTGGTCGATGAAGAAACGGTAAGCGCCAGAGTCCTCGAGGTGAACCGTACGACCAACGAGCCCACGCCCGGGCACAATAAACGCATGGGTCTGATACTGGTCGAACTGCCGGACGGCGGTCGTGCCCGGGTGTTCGCCCCGCTTTCGAAAGTTTCCGTTGGCGCAAAGATTACGCTGAAGATGAAACGATTCTCAGATGGCAGTCGGCGGGTAACCGGAGCAGACAACAAAGACGGGAGCTAGCCGAGGCCATATCGGTCGAGGCGGCGACAGGTGTCTGCGTGAAGATCAGGCTAGCGCACTGTTGGCGGCGTTAATTCCTTTATCTGCTCACCTGCTCGGCTAAAAGACACTGTTAAACACGGCAAAGTGCGTCCCCCTTTCCCCGCGCGAGACCGACTTCAATCTCAGGAGCGCCTGAGCAATGGGCATTAGCGATCCCTCAGGTTTACGCTAGCCGTGTTGCGATATTCTCATTCGATCGAGAACGACAAAGCTGTAGTCATATTCGTTCTTATCGTCCGCCGCGTAACATTGACGCTCAGTCTCGCTCCATGCCGTCCGGTCGATTGACGGGAACTCGGTGTCACCATCGAGATCCACATGCACCTCGGTCAGATAGATCCGCTGGGTTCGTACCAGCGCCTCGGCGTACAATGCCGCGCCGCCGATGATCATGACCTCACAGGCTTCACCCGCCGCCGTCAGCGCGGCGTCTAGAGAATTCACGACTTCGCATCCAGGCGCCCGGTAGTCCGCCTGTCGCGACACGACAATATTCAAGCGACCCGGCAGTTCGCGCCCAATCGACTCGTGAGTCTTACGGCCCATGATGATCGGGTTGTCCATCGTCACCGATTTGAAGTGCTTGAGGTCTCCCGGCAGCCGCCACGGCAGCCCGCCGTCATGGCCGATGACGCCATTGCGCGACATCGCCACAACAAGATTGATCCGCATCGTCCGTCGGCCTCGATAGCTTCGCGGTTTGTCGATCGAGCGTCAGTCTAGACCGCAATCGGCGCCGCGATGCCGGGCAAGGCCCGGTAGTCTCCCAATTCGAAGTCCTCAAACTCGAAGTTGAAGATGGAGCCAACCGCCGGATTCAAACGCATCGTCGGCGGCGACAGCGGGATGCGCGCGAGTTGCTCATCGGCTTGCTCGAGATGATTCAAATACAGATGTGCATCGCCGAGCGTATGGACAAATTCCCCGGGGCGATAACCGCAGACCTGGGCGACCATCAAGGTGAGCAGCGCGTAGGAGGCGATG
>DAOWDI010000011.1 GCA_030639105.1 Gammaproteobacteria bacterium
CAATGCGTCGATGCGCAACATTCGAAAGGCCGACCCGTGAGGTGGCCAGGGCGTGCGCTTAGCCGTATCGACGCCGGAATTTATCAATCCGGCCGGCGGTATCGACGATCTTCTGCTGACCGGTATAGAACGGATGGCACGCGGAACACACGTCGAGGTGGAGGTCGGGATCGGCAAGGGTCGAGCGCGTCTTAAAGGTGTTGCCGCAACTGCAGGTGACGGTGATTTCCTGATAGGCGGGATGGATGTCGGATTTCATTGATTATGGCCGCAAATACGCTTTAGAGGGGCGCGAGTTTAGGGCCCGGCGGTGACAATTTCAAGGATCGCACCATGGCCTTCAATGCGGTCGAAGCACACCGCGAGGCGTAATGGTGCCGGACATCCGTACCTTGGGTCCCCCGAGCCACTTCATTAGCACCATCATGCTTGTCCGGGATCCTAAGAAGGTTTTCTTCGTGCGCGAAGACAAGCAGTCTTCCCGCCGGTCGATAACGCACAGCTAAACGCGGAACCCACCGTGGCGTCGGCGACCGAGGTAATCCATAAAATACAGGCCGCCGCCAAAAGCGAGCAGTAGCCCAACACCGAAGACGGCAAATACCGGGAGCGAAAATGACTTGACCTCTACCGGCGAGCTCGCCGAGCCGTGCCGTCGGTCTAATTCGGACTTGAGTGCACTGTTACTTTGTACCGCGGCTTCAAGGTCGCGGGTCAGCTTTTCATTCGCGCCTTCGAGTTCGGCAATGATCGTGTCGGCCGGTGTCACGGGCCGGTTGGCGACCTTGGATTCCAGCGTCCCGACCTTTGTCTGCAGTTCGCCGATCTTAAGTTTTTCCCCCGCCAATTTGCGTTTCAGCTCAGTGTTCTCTTTGGTCAATTCGTCGCGCGCTTTTGCTGTATCAGCATCCGTCTTCGAATCAACCGAACTCGCGGCAGCCAGTTTCGCGGTTAGCGCGGCGTTTTCCTCACTCAGCGTCTTTACCTTCAGCTGCGCCGGCGCTTCTTTCATCAGGTAGGCCACATCGACCCAGCCGCTGATGCCGTCCCGGTCTTTTATCAAGGCCAGCTCACCGTCGCGTTCGACCACTTCGAGTTTCGTTCCCGTCGGCAGGACCTTGATAATGGCGCTGTTGAGATCACGGTCCTGGTGAACCCCGACGAGCAGTTTGTCGATCACATAGACGGTGTCGGCTGCCGTTGCCGGCATACACCAAATTAGGGCTAGCGTTGCCGCCATCAGGGTAAAGAGCTTCATGGTTGGCAGTTGTAAACCGAATCAGGTAGAGAGTCCAGCCTGCCTTAAGAGAGGCTCGATGTCCGGCGCGCGGCCGCGAAAGCACTTAAACAGCGCCATCATGTCCTCGGCGCCGCCACGTTCGAGGATACATTCGCGAAACGATCTCCCGGTCTCCGCATTGAAAACACCCTCCTCTTCGAATCGCGAAAAGGCGTCCGCCGACAGCACTTCAGCCCATTTGTAACTGTAATAGCCTGCCGCATAGCCGCCCGCGAAAATGTGAGAAAAACCATGCTGGAAACGATTGTAAGGCGGTGGTTTAACCACCGCGACCTCCTCTCTTACCTGATCCAGAACGACCTGCACCGGGCACGAAGGCGAATATTGCGCGTGTAGGCGAAAATCGAACAGGGCGAATTCCAGCTGGCGGACCATCTGCATGGCGGACTGGAAATTTTTGGCCGCCAACATACGTTCAAAGAGCTCATCGGGGATGGCGGCACCCGATTCAAGATGTCCGCTGATAGCGTCGAGGGCTTCCCGCTCCCAGCACCAATTTTCGAGGAACTGGCTGGGTAGCTCCACGCCGTCCCAGGGTACCCCATTGATGCCTGAGACCGGGGCGCAGTCGACCAGGGTCAGTAGATGGTGCAGCCCGTGCCCAAATTCGTGAAATAGCGTCAGGACTTCTTCGTGTGTCAGCAGCGGCGGCTTTTCGTCAACCGGAGGCGTAAAGTTGCAGGTCAGATATGCCACCGGCGTCTGCTCGATACCAGCATGCACACGACGCACGATGCATTCGTCCATCCAGGCGCCGCCACGCTTGTGCTCGCGGGCGTACAGGTCGAGGTAAAAGAGGCCCCGAAGCCGCCCATCCGTATCGCGGATCTGATAGACGCCCACATCCGGATGCCAGCAATCGATCCCTTCCAGGGGTTCCACGCCGATAGCGAACAAACGCTCGACGGTCTTAAACAGGCCTGCGATGACACGATCCATGGGGAAGTACGGCCGCAGTTCCTCCTGTGAAAAGGCAAATTCACGCTGGCGCAATTTTTCCGAACAATAGGTAAGGTCCCATGGTTGCAACTGATCGAGACCTAGTTCGTTTGCCGCAAATTCCTTCAAATGATCTAGTTCCCGCCTTGCTGAGGGTAGCGAACGTTCAACAAGGCCTTCGAGAAACTCGATCACCTCCGCGTTCGACACCGCCATCTTCGTCGCTAGCGAGTATTGTGCATAGTTGACATAACCAACAAGCCCCGCTAGCTCATGCCTCAGCGCCAATATCCGGTCGATGGTTTGCGAGTTGTCGTAGCGGTGCGCATGCGGACCCTGGTCCGAGGCGCGGGTGACGTAGGCGTCATACATTTGCGCTCGGAGATCACGGTTGTCGCAATAGGTCATCACCGGCAGGTAGCAGGGGGCATCTAACGTCAGCGTGTACCCCTCGCCCTCGTGCCCGGCAGCGTTCTGCCGCAAGAGCGCGAGGGTGCTGTCCGGTAGGCCGATCAAATCCGCCGTATCGTCGAGATGCTTACGCCACGCCTCAGTCGCATCAAGTACATTCTCCTCGAAGCGCGTCGCCAGTTGTGCGAGTTCCTGGCTGATCTCACGAAAACGTTCGCGGCTGGCGTCGCCGAGGTCGATGCCGCCGAGGTGAAAATCACGCAGGGCATTATCGATGACCTTTTGCCGTGCTGGGGAAAGCGAGGGGAAACCGGCACTGTCGCGCAGTTTGCGAAATGCACAAAACAAGCGGTCGCTCTGCGCCAATTCAGTCGCGTATTGCGACAATATCGGTACGGCTTCGTGATAGGCGGTGCGCAGCGCTTCGTTGTCGGCGACACCGTGCAGGTGGCAGATCGGCGACCAGAATCGACTCAGGCCATCACCGATGTCCTCGAAGGGTACGGCGAACGATGCCCAGGTGATCTCAGCGTCGGCGTCGAGTAGCGCGTCAATATCGTCCCGGTTTCTATCGAGCAGCTGGGTCAGCTGGGCGATGATCTTGCCCGGCTCGATGCTGGGAAAAACGGGGAGCGCCTTAATGGCATCGTCGAGTTTGCTCATGACGGGTAGGGTACCATTTAACGAACGGACAGCATCCAAAATACGGTGACGCTCGAACAAACCGCAAGCACGAATGATCCCAACGCAGACCAGTGCAACTGCGATTGCATTTCAGCCTCGGTTTTGGCCGCAAGAATGAAGGGGTTACGTGACCCCCGGGGGTGGCCGAGAACATCGACTGGCGGCGGTGCCGTCACTTCGGATCGTGTCGCATCGACTTCCTTTTGTGCGGCGGCTCGCACTGCATCCCACTCCTGAATATCGATCTCACCATCTTCATTCGAATCAAATCGTTCAAGCATTTCCGCGTTGCTCTGTTTCCACTCCCGTAACACTTCGCGCACCTCGGCATTCCTATCAAAATGAGTGCCGGCGCCGCCGTGGGTAGTGAAATCACCCAACGCGTACAATGGATCACCGGGCTCGATGCGTTCCTCGGTATAGCGGAAGTTGCGGCCCAGCCGAGAGATCCCAATGAAGCGCAGCCAACCCGTAGCGGTGTCGAGCCGCCCCGGGATGGGGCTGTTGCCATACCAAACGTCACGTGATGATGCCGTCACCTTCGCCCCTTCGGGATCGACGGCGCAGCGTCCAGTCGAATCTATAAGATAAAACAGGCTATCGGATATGCCATTGTCGACCGTGCGCCATTCTGACCGGCTGCCGCTGCCGGAGTGCATGCGATATTTTTCCTCGACCTGATAGCGATACCAAATACAGATCCGTGACGACAGCGGCGCATAGATGGGATCCCCGTCCATCAATTCCGCATGCCCCTGCAGTTCGATATAACCCTGCGAGGCCGAGCGGATGAGCGCCGTGGGCGTATCTTGAAGGACGCGTTTGCGGGTCAACATTGCGTATGCACCCCAACTCGCCGCCACGGCGATGACGCCGCCGATGGCGACGAACATCCCGAATTTCAGGTTCGAGGCGTTGGTAACGGTGTCGACGAGGATCATCGGTGTCGCGCTGTGACGACCGCACGCCGCCGCCTAACTAAACAAGGATTTCAGGCTGACGTCCTGAACCTCTTCGGCGGAGAATTCGAGTAGGTCACACTCGGCGAAGGAAAACCAGCGCGCGATGACCACATCGGGAAACTGCTCGATGCGGACGTTGTTCAAATTGACTGATTCGTTATAAAACTCGCGTCGATCGGCGATCGTATTCTCCAGCGCGGTGATACGCTGGCGCAGATGTTGAAAATTCTCGTTCGCTTTCAGCTCAGGATAGCTTTCGGCAAGTGCGAACAGGTTTCCGAGACCTTGACGCAACAACGTCTCGGCGGCGCCGAGCTTCGCCACGTCGCCGGCTTCGCGCGCCGCGAAGACCGCCGAGCGGGCCGAGATCACACGGGCGAGCGTATCCTGTTCGTAGCCCATGTATTCCTTGCAGACTTCCACGAGCTTGGGAAGTTCGTCGTGACGCTGCTTCAGCAGGACATCGATATTGGACCAAGCCTTCGATACGCTGTGCTTCAGCGCTACCAGCCCATTATAGATCGTGACGCCGTACAGACTGACGGTGATGATGATGACAAAGACGATGATCGTGCCAATATCCATAAATCTATCCAGTGAATATGATGGTTGAGGAGTATAATATCGGCCGCATGGACACCGGCCGACAACGATGCGGCATTTCTGAGCTAAACGGTAATAATAACCATAATATCAATCAGTTATCAATTGACAATTTGCGGAACTGTCCTATTATTATAGTGTTCTATTATTATCGGCTTAGTTCTATAAATCTCAACCGAGAGGGGCGCACATGCAAGGTAACACGAAGGTTATCGACTACCTCAATCAGGTACTTAAGAACGAATTGACGGTCATCAATCAATATTTTCTGCATGCCCGGATGTTCAAGAACTGGGGACTGCCCGGGCTCGACGAGATTGAGTATCAGGAATCGGTCGACGAAATGAGGCACGCCGATCGCCTGATCGAACGAATTCTGTTTTTAGAAGGGCTCCCGAATCTGCAGGATATTGGGCCACTACGCATCGGCGAAGACACGAAGGAGATATTTTCTGCTGATCTGGCAGCGGAACTAGACGCGATCCCTACCCTGCGCGAGGCTATCGCCTATTGCGAAAGCGTGAGCGACTACGTCTCCCGCGAAATCTTAGAAGATATCCTCGGCGGCGAAGAGGAGCACGTCGACTGGCTCGAGACGCAGCTGGACCTGATTGACAAGATGGGACTCAAGAACTATTTGCAGTCGAAAGTTTAGCCATCATCGCTTATTAGCCGGCATGACGATTGCGCCGTCGATGTGGTAAGGACTGCACGTTAATGGTCTATCAGCGGGTCGAGTTATTGGATAGCCTCCGACCGCTTGGCTGCGTTGCAGCCAAGCGTGGAGTATTCTCGAATCTATTTGCTAACATTTCTCATTTATACTACGATTCTCGTTACTCTATGGCGAGTCGACAATGTACGTCTGCATCTGCAACAACGTTACTGAGAAGGACATTGAGCGCGAAATACGCGATGGGGCCTGTTCGATGAGGTGCCTGGCCAAGCGTCTTGCGGTCGCCACGCGCTGCGGTCGATGCCGCAAGGCCGCGAGGGCATGCCTTGAGGCAAATACCGGCATGGACCTCGAGCCAGCTTCGGACGCGCTTGTTTAACGAATACGACACGCAAGCCTACCCCCCTTCTCTCTCGGCGCGCACGGCGTCGTCGGATAGGAGTGGTAGATGCCGCACATGACTTCTCCGCTCTCACGCATCACGACTATGGCGTCGATCTGCGCGCGCGGATCCATAGAGTTGGCGCGTTGCGGTCGGCGAGAAACTACCGCTAAGCGCACACACAGCATTTGGGATCACGTCGAAAACGCATGGTCTGCCATTCCATCGACAGCGCATCGAGCAGCAGCAGGCGGCCGGTGAGATCCGTCCCGATCCGCAGGAGGACTTTCAACGCTTCCATTGCCTGCACGCTGCCGACAATACCGAGCAACGGTGCGATGACGCCGGTCTCGGCACAGGTCTGCGCGACAGTACTGTCGTCGCTGTAGAGGCACTGGTAGCAGGGACTGTCGCCGATGCCAGGGTGGTAAACGCTGATCTGGCCTTCAAAACGGATCGCCGCGCCGGATATCAGTGGTTTGGCTTGCCGGAAACACGCGCGGTTTATCGCGAACCGGGATTCAAGATTGTCAGTGCCGTCGATGACGACATCGACCGCTGAAACAATCTCATCAAGACCGCTCTCATCCAATCGATGTCCGATCGTTTCGACCTTGACTTGCGGATTCAACCCGCCAAGGCAATCCCGCGCCGAATCTACTTTGGGGCGGTTGAGATCGCCGGTCCGGTGAATGATTTGGCGCTGCAGATTGGACAGTTCGACGACGTCGAAATCGATCAGCACGAGGCGTCCGACACCGGCCGCGGCCAGATACATGGCCGCTGGTGAGCCGAGACCACCGAGGCCGAAAATCGCCACAGCTGCCTCCAGCAACTTCTGCTGGCCGTCGATGTCTATCTGCGGCAGCAGGATCTGGCGGCTGTAACGCAGTAGCGTCGAAGATTGCATTGGCGTTGGCACCGGAGCGCTTCAGTCCACCGGCGGCACCGCCGTGTATTGCCGCCAGTGCCGCGGCCGGTCATCACGCCTGCCGTGGCGCCGGTGCCGATAGCGGCTGACGTATATTTCGCGTAGGCAACTATTCCAGCCGATTTCATTATTCAGGTCCTCTTTGAGTACCGTTTCACGATAACAACGCAGTCCCAGACACAACCGTTGATACCAGTTAAAGACGGGAATGAGCCCCACGGCTTCGATATTCTCGATAATAGTCGCACAGTTCGTCTCACCTGGATCATAGGCCACCTTTAGCACATGCTTATCCATCACTGCCTGCTCGATCCCCGGCAAGTCCATGAGTTTGGCACGCGCGCGCTCATGCGCGCTGGCGTCTCCACCAATAGTGATCTCTAGATTTTTGATCAAGATCAAAGCTCCCATCCTGCTAGGCCCGGCGACTGTCCTTTTGACCAAGGGTAACCCGTTCCAACCCCGCAAGGTCACACTTCGTCGCGATCTGTCGAAAGCCATGGTTGTGAAACAAACGCCTGAGCTGGGAACCTTGATGATAACCGTGCTCGACACACAACAAGCCGCCTGGTTTCAGGTATGCCGGCGCCTGGCTCACTATCGCGCGGAACGCAGCGAATCCGTCGCTTCCACCCACTAACGCCAACTTGGGTTCAAAACGGATATCCGAACTCGAGAGTAGCAGGTCGTCGGCAGCGACGTAGGGCGGATTACTGACAATGATGTCAAAGTGAGTTGTATGCAGACCGTGCAGCCAATCAGCCCGCAGTAGATGAACGCCGGAAATACCGTGTCTGATACAGTTCTTGCGCGCGGTGCGCAGGGCGGATCCGCATCGATCGATTGCAATTATCGTCGCCTCGGGCCTTTCCAGGCCGACGACAACCGCGATCACGCCGCTGCCGGTGCCGAGATCGGCGACCATGCCCCCCCCACCCGAGCCTGGTATACGCTCGAGTACGGTGTCCACGAGTAGCTCCGTTTCGGGCCGCGGCACGAGGACATCCGCGTCGATGAAGA
>DAOWDI010000064.1 GCA_030639105.1 Gammaproteobacteria bacterium
AAAACCATCAGCGACGTATTGAATCAGTCTCCATGGCGCCATTCATTTGAGGAACGCCCGCTGTAACGAAGCGACTGACTTCTATGGTGCCTAATTCGCGGAGCATGAAATGGTGGCCGGGGACAGAATCGAACTGTCGACACAAGGATTTTCAGTCCTCTGCTCTACCGACTGAGCTACCCGGCCATTATCGTACGGAGCCCGAGACAATTAGCCCGTGAGCTCTAAAGAGAAACGCGACGGCGTTGCAGCGCGCTATTTAATCGGCTCTGTCACGGGGAGTCAACCCATGCCCGGACATTAATCGCGCGTGGGAGATTCGCGGGTTGATGTATCTCGTGACAGGGACCTATATTCACCGTTCGGGCTATATCGGGAGAAATCATCCGATATTGATCAACTTAACAGACCCCGGCATGTACCGGGACGACGTTATTGCGGTGCGACGAATTCGTCCGGTATGTGAGACCCGTCGCCAAAGAAATACTTTTCCATCTCTTTTTCTAGGAACTGGCGATCCTTGGGTTCGATGGGTGTCAGCCGGTATTCGTTGATAAGCATCGTCTGATGCTGTAACCACTGCTGCCACGCTTCCTTCGATACGTTCTCGAAGATGCGTTGCCCTAATTCCCCGGGGTAGGGCGGCATTGGCAGGCCCTCTGCCTCGCAGCCAAGTTTGACGCAATTGACAGTATGACTCACCCTGTGTTCTCCTTCAGCTCTTGGGCGGGCTGAGCGGCGCCCAGCAGTGTTTCAACGGGCTTTGCGAGCCCGACGCGCTTCGGTTTGTTGACGTTATACCAAAGCCACCGATCTGGATCCATGACTGTATGAGCGGTGTCGCGAACGACGATCTCGATAGGTGTGATCGCCAGGCGGAAATGCGTGAAGGTATGGGTCAGGATCGGCTTTTCGACCACCTCGCCGATCCGATCAAGACCGAGTGTCCGGCACCATGATCCCACATCTTCGGCGGCATCAATTTCTGGAAAGCTCCAAAGTCCGCCCCAGATGCCAGCTGGCGGACGACGGTACAGGAGCGTGGCGGTATTTCTTGCTCTAACGATAAGAAACCGCGTGCTTTTCTCCGGCAGCGGCTTACGTTTCCTCTGTCCCGGGAAGTGGCTCTGAGTCCCAGTGGCATACGCCCTGCAATCCGCCTTCAGCGGACAGTGATCGCATTGCGGATTGCTCCGCACGCAGACCGTTGCGCCAAGGTCCATCATCGCTTGGGTATAGGCCGCGACCCGAGTGTGGGGTGTGTGCGATTGTGCGTGAGACCACAGTTCCCGCTGCACGCGGCTCGCGCCCGGCCAGCCAGCGACCTTGTGGTAACGTGCGAGTACGCGCTTGACGTTGCCGTCTAAAATGGGATGTCTATCACCGTGGGCCAGCGCAAGAATTGCTCCAGCGCTGGAGCGGCCGAGCCCGGGCAGGCCGGTCAGTGTGGCGATTTCACGCGGTAATTTCCCCCCGTGTTGCGTTGCTATGATGGCGGCCGCACGGTGCAGGTTGCGAGCGCGCGCATAATAGCCGAGGCCCGACCACAAGTGCAGGACTTCGTCGATATCCGTGGCCGCCAGATCTGAAATCGATCCGAAATGCCTCATAAAACGTTCGAAGTAGGGGACCACAGTGGCGACCCGAGTCTGCTGCAGCATGATCTCCGATACCCAAACGCGGTACGGGGTCGGGTCAATTTGCCAGGGCAGGTTGTGCCGGCCGTGGTCATCGAACCATTCTAATAGCCGCTCACTCAGACGCTGCACGGTTCGCCTCGTGTTCGATGTCGATACCGGCCGGTCGATACCGCATCAAAACTTCAAGATTTTCTGCAAGGCCTTGCCGGCATCACCGCCAATCGCCTTTTCGAGCTGTTTCCCGACTTCTTTCTGGACGGCGGATTTTGCTATTTCTCCAACGATATCACCGACATCGGGCTTGCAGGCATCGGCGCCGATCTTGCCGCGGCAGCGGATCGGCACGGTGTAGCCGCCGAGGTTGAAGTTGCTTTCGCCGCGCTGAGTGCTGGACGCATCCACCGATACCTTGGCGTCATATTTCATCGTGTCATTGTGCAGATTGGCGACGATACCTTTGCCGGTGATCTTGAAGCCTGAGCCATCGAGCAGCAGATCGTTATTGGAGCCGACGCCGTTGTTGAAATTGATCGTGCCGCCCAGGGTCTGAAACCGGGTCTCCCCACCTTTTTGAATGTTGCTGGGCCGCTTACTTTCGATCATAACCTCGATTTGCCGCAGTATGGCGGCGACATCCATTCCGCGGTAAACCCCGTTTTGAACCAAGAATTTCAGGGGGCCGGTGAGGCGCTTTTTTAACACATCGCCGTTGCTTCCCGTAGACTTGAGATTGGCGGTGAGGTTGGCGATGCCGGAGAGCGATCGATCGCCGGTCGTATCGAACAACAGCGGTTCGATATTGACCCCCGTCAGCGTCGTGTTGAACGTAAGCGCGGAAACCTTTTTCGTGGCGTCAAGATTGATGATGCCGTGGTAGCCGCCGTTGTACAGTGAAGCTGCGATTGGGTTGACGTTGATCCTGCCGCCGGTGGCATTGATGCTGAGTTTTACGTTTTGCATTTTTGCCCCGGAGAGTTGCAGCTTCCCGACGAGGAGGTCCCCTTTGACCTTGAGCTTGCGCAAGGTTGCGATCGGCAGTTGCGCCACGCCCGCGGCGGCGGCCTCCGGCGTCACCGGCCGTGCCTTGCCTTTCGGCTTCGGTGGCAGGTAGTGATCCGCATTCAGTTGATCGATGCCAAGGCTAAAGCGTACATCCGGTCCCGCGAAATCCGCGATCGCGAGATCGCCTTTTAGGGTCGATTGGTCGAGCTGCATCGTCAATTTATTGAGTGCAATACTCGTTTTTGTTCCTTTAAAGTCTGTGTTGAGCCCGAACCTTGTCAGCGCTTTTGGATCCTTCATGCGCGGCAGCTTCTGGTTGAGATCGACCAACACCTTTTTAAGATTGAAGTTCGGCACATTCAATTTTCCGTTGAATGCGGGCTCGGTCTTTATCTTAGAGGCATTCAGGTTGCCCGTGATGTTCATGCCGAGTCCCTTCAACGAGAGGTCTTTCACGGCGAGGGTTTCCTTGTCGAGATTTGCGTGCGCGGCCCCGGCCGTCAGGGTCAGATTAACGGACTTTTTCTGGCCCGCGCCCTTGATTACGGCGATTAGGCTCAATGGGCTGAACGTCATGTCCGCCATCGTCCCTTTGATGCCGACATCGACATTGAGCGCCTTGACCGACTTGGCCAGATCCTTCTGCCCGAGCGCCGTCAGCAGCGGCGAAACGTTGTCACCCTTCACCGCGAGACGTCCGTCGATCGCGCCCTTGCCGCTGTCTATGTTCTGAGCTTTTAATTTTCCATCGATGACCAGCCCAAGGCCCTTGGCCGACAGCCGCGGCAGGTCGACGCTTCCCGAGTCGGTCGCGAAATTAGTCTGTAAGGTAAAGGACTTGTTGGGCGCGCCCGAGAGCGACTTCGACATCTCATGCAACCCGCTGTCGGGCCCCTGGAACGTTGCGGCAAGCGCGAGCAGCGATGGGAGATCCGGGCCGGATGCGTTGATGCTGCCCTTGAGCGCGGCCTTGGCACTGCTCGATTCGGTCGATGCGACATTGCCCGATATCGTATTGCCGAGCAGTTTCGCCTCGAGCTTCGGCAGGTTGATCTGCCCGCTTTGGGTGTCGACATCGAATGTCGTGTGCAGATCGAAGGTCTTGTCTTTCGCCTTCCCGAGGACCTTGATGAGGTCGTTGAGTGTCTTGGGCTTCATGCCCTGGAGTTGGCCGAAGACGGCGAGCAGTGACGGGAGATCGGGCCCTTTAGCCGTCAAGTTGCCCTTAGCGGCCGGCGTGTCCGTGTTCGCGCGTTCGGCTGCGAGGTTGGCGTTCAGTGTCGCACCCAGCATCGCACCCTTGAGTTTCGGCACGCTGACATTGCCGCTGTGCATATCGGCGTCGAATTCAGCGGCGAAGTCGAAGCCGCGCTCCTTGAGGCCGCCGATCTGCTTGGCGATGGGCAGTTCGAAGGCCTTGAAAATCATGGCGAGGTCTTCGCCTTTGAGTTCCAGGGCGCCGCGCATGCCCGGCGCATCGGATTCGATATCCGTCGCTACGATATCGCCCTTGAGCGCGGTTTTGAGTCCACTCAGCGCCAGTTGATGGATGCTCGCAAGTCCCGCTTTGAGATCGATGTCGACAATTGCGCCGGCCTTGATCGCTGCCTTCCCGCCGGGCAGGCTCTTGGCGCGCATCACGATGTCCAGATCGAACGGTTCGACATGATATTTCTCATCCGCAAGGTCATAAGAGATAGTACCCATCAGGGCGAGGTCCGCGTCTAGCGCCGGTTGGTTGGCAACGGTTTGGAAAGATATCTCGAAGGCGATGGGCTCACCGAAGGTCAGCGCGCCGGTACTCACATTGAATTTGCTGATATCCGCATGCTGTCCGTCAGCCGCATCTCGCCAGGACAATGCGGCGTCCTGGATGTCGACTCCGCCGAGCGCGATGGTGGCGATATTGCCGGAACTCTGCTGTTGTGCTGTATCACCGGCCAAATCTGACCAGTTTGTTACCCCCTCGGCGTTTCTGGCGAGATTGAGGCGGGCGCCATAGAGTTTCACGGTGTCCATTTCGATCTGCTTTTTCAGCAGCGGCAGTGTCGCCACGGCGATCCGGATTTCCTCGGCGGCGAAAAATGGCTCATCGCCGAAGCCGGGGACGTTGCTCAAGGTCAGCGGACCGGCTTTGATCGTTATCTTAGGCCACAACGCCCATTCGAGTTCGCCATCCAAGATCAGCGCCCGGCCGGTCTTCTCGAATACCCGGGTCGCTATCTCTTCCTTAAAAGCATTGGGATCGGCGAACGTGTTGAAAGTGGCAATACCGCCGATGACGACGATCACCAACAATACGGCCAGGATAACGAGAAGTTTCAAGATCTTCATGGCGACTCCTTAGATAATTTAGCTTACGGCATCGCTTCCATCGTGCTGCATGCACAAGCAGCGGTATCCAACCGCTCGCGCGCGCGCTTGCAGGCGGCGCGGACCTGAGCCGGCGCCGTACCGCCCAAATGGTTGCGTGCGTTAAGCGATCTGTCAACGTCAAGCACCGCGTAGACCCGTTCGGTCATCGCCGGATATAACGAACGAAGTTCGCCGAGTGGCAGGTCCTTGAGGTCGCAGTTTTTTTCGACAGCGAGTCGGACGGCTGCCCCTACAACGGCGTGGGCATCGCGAAATGGTATACCTTCACGGACCAGATAATCGGCCAGATCCGTAGCCGTCGCGAAACCCTTTTCCGCCGCCGCGCGCATATTCTCGGCGTTGACAGTGAGGCTCGGCACTAAATCTCCAAACGCTTTGATGCAGTCGATTACGGTATCGACCGTGTCGAATAAGGGTTCTTTGTCTTCCTGGTTATCCTTGTTGTAGGCGAGCGGTTGGGATTTCATTAAGGTGATGAGCCCCATGAGGTGACCGGCGACGCGTCCTGATTTCCCACGCACCAGCTCCGGCACATCGGGGTTTTTCTTTTGCGGCATCATCGAAGAACCGGTACAGAAGGCATCGCTTATTTCGATAAAGGAAAACTGCTGCGAGTTCCACAGCACCAGTTCTTCGGCCATGCGCGAGAAATGCATCATCAATATTGATGCGCACGCACAGAATTCGATGGCGAAATCGCGGTCGCTCACTGCGTCCAGCGAGTTCTGTGCAATGTATTCGAAGCCGAGCAGGTTCGCGCTGATTGCGCGGTCGATTGGGAAAGTAGTGCCCGCGAGTGCACCCGCGCCCAAAGGCATGATGTTGACCCGTTTACGGCAATCGCCGAGGCGATCACGATCACGGCCCAGCATTTCGAACCAAGCCAGCATGTGGTGCCCAAACGATACCGGCTGCGCGGTCTGCAGGTGCGTGAATCCGGGCATCACCGTCGCTGCCTCGCGCTCGGCCAGGTCCACGAGCCCCCGCATCAAGCTGGTCAGGCCCGCAACGATCGCGTCGATTTCCTCGCGCAGGAATAGGCGGATGTCGGTGGCGATTTGGTCATTGCGCGAGCGTGCGGTATGCAGCTTCTTACCGCTATCGCCGATACGCTCGACCAATGCATGCTCGATATTCATATGAACATCTTCCAGCGCCACCGACCATTCGAAGCGGCCATCTTCTATATCCGACTCGATCGCCCGTAGTCCGCCGACAATCTTGTCACGCTCATCCGGGTTGAGAATACCGACCTCGGTCAGCATCTGGGCATGCGCGATAGAGCCCCTGATGTCATGGGCATAGAGTCGCTTGTCGAATTGTACGGATGCGGTAAAACGCTCGACGAACGCGTCCGTCGGGGCGTTGAAACGTCCGCCCCAGGGTTTCGTTAAATCCGATTGGTCGCTCATCATTGATCCCGTCGCTGCCGCACCGCAGTATATCTCATGGCGGATTGGCCCAGAAACGGCTTTATCCCGCAACGCCGGCAGCGGCTCGCGGCGGTGCCTGTAGTATTCTTCATATAGACGAGGCGAGTGCTGAGACGGTTTCAACGCGACGGCGTTTGACTGCCGTTCACCTCCACGGGACACTGTCCGTTAGAGGGATTCATGACCACTGCCGACGATACCGAGCGCACGACCTTTCTGCCCGATCTGTGCGGCGTACGGGCCTTGTTCGCGGTAGTGATCATCGGCGAGCTGCTCGCGATCATTCTGACTCTCGTGGGCAGCGGCATCGCCGCTAATGCACTCGATCGGTTATCCCTGATTTCACTCTTCACGCAGTGGATCGGGCTGTCCGCAGCGGCCGCATTATGCCTGCTAGGGCACTGGATTGGACGGTTTCCGGAGACCTTCGCGGTGTTGGTGAGTTACCTGGTGATCCTCCTGGTTGTCTATCTTATCAGCGAACTGGCATGGT
>DAOWDI010000160.1 GCA_030639105.1 Gammaproteobacteria bacterium
AGACCGGTGCGGATTTGGCGGTGTTGTCGGCGGTGGTTTCGAGCCTCAAGAATCGACCGCTGCCGCGCAATCTTGCCGTCTTCGGCGAAGTTGGGCTCGCCGGGGAGATCCGACCCGTACAAAATGGTCAGGAGCGCCTGCGCGAGGCATACAAGCAGGGTTTCAAACGCGCTATCGTGCCTTCGGCGAACACGCCAAAGACGGCTGTGGGACAGCTGGAAATCATACCGGTCACGCGACTCGTCGAAGCGTTGGATACATTATAACGTCGGTTTTTCCGGTCCGTCGTCTGGCGGCTCGGATATGGCGCTTGGGATCTCTTCGGGTGGTGTAATACGAGCGTTTTTCACTATGCGTTCGGGGCTGTGGACGACTTCAATCGTGTAGTCGCCGATGCGTAGACTCGTACCGGTTTCCGGAATGTCCTCGAGAGCTTCGAGGATCAATCCGTTGATCGTCTTCGGACCGTCTTCCGGCAAGGCCCACTGATAGGCGCGATTCAATTCACGAATATTGGCCATACCATCGACCAGAAACGTACCGTCATCCTGCGGGTAGACATCGTGAGTGTAGTCTTGCGGGTCGGTTGTAAACTCGCCAACGACCTCTTCCAGCAGGTCGTCGATCGTCACCAGTCCTTCGATATCTCCATATTCATCGACCGCCATAGCCAGCCGCTCGCGTCGGCGCTGAAAGTTGATCAATTGCGTATGCAGATTTGTTTTGGTTGGGACGAAGTAGGGTTCACGCAGCATCGCCTCGAACTCATCGATATCGAATTCTTCCATGCCGCGTAGCAAGCGTGTCAGTGCGCGTACGTGCAGGATGCCGATGAGGTTGTTTAGATTCCCGCGGTAACAGGGTACTCGCGTATGCCTGCAGACCATCAACTGGTCCACGATATCCGCCCATTCATCTTCCATATCGATGGCATCAATGTCGGCTCGCGGTACCATAATGTCTTCGACCGTCGCGTGCTCGAGGTCGAGGATCCCGAACAGCATCTGTCGATGCTTGCGTGGGATCATCGCGCCGGCCTCTTTCACCACGGTGCGAAGTTCTTCCCGGTCGAGTGGGTCGGCGCCCGCATGCCGCGGGTTGATATCGAACCAGTTCAGGATCCCGTTTGATATGCCATTCACTATCCAGACGAAGGGATAAAATAGCCATAACAATGGTTTCAATAAAAGCGTCGAGGGAAACGCAACCCGCTCCGGGTTGAGCGCGGCGACGGTTTTTGGCAATACTTCAGCAAATATCAAGATCACGATTGTCAGCAGGACCGTCATCAATATGAGCCCGTCGTTACCGAGGAAGTGCAGGGTGAGAATTGTCGCGATCTGCGTTGTGACGATGTTAACGAAATTATTACCGAGGAGGATCAGGCCTATCAGTCTATCGGGCCGCAATAACAGTTCGTTTGCGCGTTTCGCGCCCGCATGATTATTTTCCACAAGGTGCCGCAGGCGATAGCGATTCAGCGCCATCATCGCTGTCTCACTACTCGAGAAATATGCCGACATGCCGATCAGCAGAATCAACACGGCAACGAGAATCAGGATCGACGATGTCGTCATGGCCGAGGGCGGCTAGACCAGATGCAAGATGAGTTCTAACACTACCTTGCTTCCGAAGAAGCCGAGCGCTAACGATGTAAACCCTAAGATCACGAATTTGATTGCCCGGCGCCCGCGCCAGCCGAAGTGCCAGTGACCGAAAATGAGGGCGGCAAAAACTCCCCACGCCAACAGCGAGAAAATGATTTTGTGCGTGAGATGCTGCGCATGAATGTCGGCGATATACAGTACTCCCAGGACCAGGCTTACCGTGAGCAAGACAAATGCGAATCCAGTGAGCTGGAAAAGAACTTTTTCCATGGTCGGCAGCGGCGGTAGAAAGTCCATGCTCGGTCGATGACTACGCAGTTTGTAGTCCGCGATACCGAGGTAAATCGCCTGTACGGTAGCGATGGTGAATAGTCCGTAGGCGATGATCGACAGCATGATATGTAATTGGACCCCCGGTGCCATTCCGGGCGGGAGGATATGGCTGCTTGGAAAGAGGATTGCCAGTCCTATCGTTACGGCTATCGTCGGGAATATTACGACCGCAAGGGCGTCTATTGGGCGCCAGATCATGATCGACAGGAGCGAGGCGCCAATACACCAACCGACAAGGGATGCCGTATTAAAGATTGCGAGATTAATACCGCTGTTCGCGAAGATCGTTACATAAAGAACGATGCCGTGTGCCGCCGCGGCGGTGGTTAGCAAGGCGATTGCCTGATATTTCGCGTCGAGACCCACGATCGGCTTGCCAGAAAACGGCGTTGCGATACGGATAGACGCGGTCAAGTACAGGACAATTGCCGCGAGTGCGATGCTCAAGTTTTGCATAGGTCTAGTCCGATAATCGCATATCCTGTGTCGATCATGAAGCGATCCGGGTTGACGCGGCACAGTACGAATGGCTCCTCACGTTTGCTGAATTCGATAATTACGGCGTCCGCGAGGGCACGCGTTGCCTTGCTTCCCCGCGGGGACCTTCCGTGAACCGCCTCGCTGGGCGGCGGATCCGAGTCCGAAGCCTTCGGGGTCTTCGACAAACGCGACCGCCATAGGGACTGGTTTGAGAAGGCTGAACCGGTCGTAAAACGGGTGAGCGAAGTGTGGGCTACCGTCGGATTCGAGTTCCTGCTCGAAGAAGTCATGGAAGGATGGTAGCCTTTCTCATTCAATCAACCTAAGGTCATTTCCAAAAAACCTCACTATGTTTGCAAATCTGAGCGAACGACTCTCCGGCATCGTCAAGGATCTGCGCGGTCGGGGGCGTCTTACGGAAGAGAATATCGAAGAGACGCTGCGTGCTGTGCGCATGGCCTTGCTCGAGGGCGATGTCGCCCTGCCGGTGGTCAAGGAATTCATCGACCAGGTCAGGGTGCGGGCCCTGGGCGAGGAGGTCATCGCGAACTTGACCCCGGGTCAGGCACTGATTCGAGTGGTCCGCGACGAATTGACCCATCTGATGGGCGAGGCCAATGTGGGTCTCAAATTCACGGCACAACCACCAATCGTCATCCTCATGGCGGGCCTGCAAGGCTCCGGTAAAACCACGACGTGCGCAAAACTGGCGCGCCATCTTACCCAGGAGCATAAGAAGAAGGTCGTTATGGTTAGCTGCGATGTTTACCGTCCTGCCGCAATCGACCAGTTGGCCATACTCGCCGCGGAGATCGGCGTCGAATGCTACCCGACGACCGCCGGGGCGAAACCTGAACTGATCGCCAAAGATGCGCTCGCGCGATCGCACAGAGAGTTTGCTGATATTTTGATCGTCGACACAGCGGGGCGGCTTGCCATCGATGGGGAAATGATGCGTGAGATCGCCGACATTCATACTGCCGTAGATGCGCATGAAACGCTGTTTGTGATCGACGCAATGATGGGTCAGGACGCCGTCAATACCGCGAAGGCATTCGACGAAGCCCTGCCGTTGACCGGTGTTGTACTGACGAAGGCCGATGGTGATGCCCGCGGTGGCGCCGCGCTGTCGGTGCGCAGCGTCACCGGCAAACCGATCAAGTTTGTCGGTGTTGGCGAGAAGGTCGATGCGCTCGAACCATTCCATCCCGACAGAATGGCATCCCGGATCCTGGGGATGGGTGATGTCCTGAGCCTGATCGAAGAAGTAGAACAGAAGGTCGATAAGGAGCAGGCGGAGAAGGTTGCGCAAAAGCTAAAAAAGGGTAAAGGCTTCGATTTACAAGATTTTCGCGATCAGATCGTGCAAATGCAGGATATGGGCGGCCTGTCTTCGTTGATGAAAAAGCTTCCCGGCACCTCGGAATTACCGGATCACGTCAAGGACAACGTAGATGACAAGGAATTTGCCAAACTTGGGGTGATTATCGATTCGATGACCCTACAGGAACGAAAATTCCCGGCGACCATCAAGGCCTCGAGGAAGAAACGGATAGCAGCGGGTTCCGGCACCCAGATCCAGGATGTCAATCGTCTGCTCAAGCAGTTCAACCAGATGCAGAAAATAATGAAACGCATGTCCAAAAAAGGTGGATTGAAAAATATGATGCGGGGACTGGGTGGACGCATGCCCCCGGGGATGCCTTTTCAATAAGTAAGATATCGAGATCTAGACGATGGTCTGTGCGTAAGCGCCGGGCAGAGCATCTAGGAGCCTGACTTAGGTCGATTCTACTCGGCAACTGCTCCTGCGTTGCTCTACCTCCTGCGTCCATGCAGTCGTGCGGCGGGGGGAAGTTGGCCTATTATCCCCACCATTTTTCGTTACATGGTCACCACTCAGCGCCTCAAAATGGCGAAAAATGGACTTGATTTCCCACTCGCCTCGCTACGAACCCCCAAGTCCGATAGACTCCTATTCAACTCTCGCACTACTTGCTCGCGCAACCATGATTGCCCCGGACTGGTTTGATTCCGCGGACATGGCTTCCTCTTTTTGCGGCCGTGTAGGGCAAATCGACATGGCCACCCGATGGCTGCTACCCGTTACGCCATGATGATGCTCAAAAAGGCTAAGACTTGCGACGATGCGCGGTACAAGTGGCGCAAGATTGAGTATGACAATCGGGCGATTGTGTATCCGTCAGTCGAACTTCTCGCAGGTGCCGTAGGTGATATCCAATGAGTCCCTCCCACTCGAAGGGTCGTCTTGCAGCCAGCCTTGGCTGTAGGTTCGCGTGTAGTGGCCGGTCTTTGTGTTGTAGTTGAAAATCGCTGCGTTGCGACGGCACGTCAGGTAGTGGCGATTGCTGAAACCCCAAATTCTTTCGCATTCGTATGTTCCGTCCGTCCAGTCAGTAATATCCTTCAGTTGCACCCGCATTCCGTCAAGCTGCATTTTAAACTCTTGAGGGTTGAAGAGAGCGGACTCATACCTGCCCTCTTTCCATTGGAACCCATTGCTAGCTGTATCCGCGCAGTAGTACACAGCACCCGCAATGGCATTCATCGAGGCCAACAGCAACGCGGTCATTATCATTCTTCGCACTGGATCTCTCCCGGCTGGACTAAATACAGGATAGGTGAGCTCAAACTGGATTTAAGTTAGATTGTAACAGTTAACTCTCCTTCGACATCAAATAATCCGTGGAGCCCCTCTAAAAAAAATAGAGTTGCCTAAGAGCCGTTCACTGCTTTGGGTGTAACTCTCATACTGAGCGGATCATGCAGCCTTCTGCCTGGTAAAAGGAATAACGTTTTCAGGCAACTCTACTGTTTTTCTGTAGGTGCCGGACAGTAATGACCAAGCCGCATCGAAGCGTTCGCTTTGAGCCAATGCTCGAAAGGTCAGGATGGCCTGGCCGCCGGGGTGCCGCCACCGCATACGCCCGAATCGTGATGGTCGCAGTTTCTTGAATCAACGAGGGTTTGTACGAAGAATCAGTCAAACAGACGGGTTAGCGGCGGCGCCCGGCTTTGCGGCAAACCACTGTAAGAAAAAAATGAAAAAAGGGTCACGCATCAGGTAAATTGTCAAGAAAAAGCAAAAAATAAATCGGTGCTTGGCGGGGGGAATGTGTTTGCAAGTGCCTGGCGCGGGAGAAAAAAACCAAAGTTAGGCTACAACGAATGTCGGGGGTTCGATCACCCCGAGCGTCAGCCGTGGGGACCTGTGCTATTGCGCGAGCGGATGGCGCGCCGCAATCGGTTAGCGAGTTGCGGCGTTAACTAGAATTGCTTAGGAGATAAGTCCGTCCGCTGATTAGCCAGCGGCATACGGACATTGGTAAGGATCCGTTCCAGCGTGAAGTAGTCGATCTCGCCTGCGTCAATCCGTCGTTTTTCGTCGGCCGAGCAGAATACGAGTTCGCCAAGCATCTCGAGGCCGCCGACCAGCGGCATTGCCCTGGCGCCGGCTGCCGCAACGCGCGAGTGGGGAACGAAATACAGACCGACTTCTTTCGATCCCTCCTCGGTGACGGCGATGATGTTGGCCGTCAAATCCGGCGCGTGCGCTTCGTTTTGTTCGCTCCAGGCGTCTACCCATGTCGAAGCGCGCGATAAAACCGCGGCCTGTGCTCCATGCCAATACATAAAATTGACCGGGTAGCCCTCGGTAAATACCGCAGATGGATCAGCGCGCGCTGCCGTTACGCGTTCGATCGGAAACTGTGCATGCTCCAATGGCCGGCGAAAAGCATGGTAGTGCAGATGTCCGGGGATCGATGCGCCCGCACCGACGCCGTTGTAAAAGCCCACATAGCCGGGCGAGCGGCACACCAGGGCAACCAGATCGGCGATGAGGTCGCCGAGCGGCAACCTGCCGGCACTATCGCCATTTGACGCCCACGCCTGCGGCCGGTGGATTGGGCTGGCGATGATTGCATGCGCGCGAGCTAGCGGATAGGGGTTCATCCAGGCGATGTAGTTGCGCGCGTTCAGCTCGATGTCGTAGCCG
>DAOWDI010000072.1 GCA_030639105.1 Gammaproteobacteria bacterium
CATGGGGTCGTACCTCCTGCGTCCATGCAGTCGTGCGGCGGTGGGAAATCGGCCCATTATTCCGCCATTTTTCGTTACATAGTCACAACTCAGCGCCTCAAAATGGCAAAAAAATGGACTCAATTTCCCACTCGCCTCGCTACGAACCCCTAAGTCCGACAGGCTCCTAGGTTATCTATACAATCCGTTGATGCAATTTGAACTCGTCAATCGCGACGGCGACGCCCGCGCGGGAAGGCTCACGTTCGCAAGGGGCGAGATTGAGACGCCAGTCTTCATGCCGGTGGGGACCTATGCAACGGTCAAGGCGATGACGGGCGAGGAACTCGTCGAACTCGGTGCGCGGATCCTACTTGGCAACACCTATCATTTGATGCTGCGCCCGGGGGCGCGGGTCATCAAGGCCCACGGCGGCCTGCACCGTTTTATGAATTGGCCTCGCCCCATCCTTACCGATTCCGGTGGTTTCCAGGTGTTCAGCCTCGGTGATCTCAGGACGATTACAGAAGAGGGCGTCACCTTTCGCTCACCCATCAATGGCGATAAGGTCTTTCTCTCGCCTGAGAAATCGATCGAGGTTCAAGCAGCCCTCGGGGCCGACATCGTGATGGTTTTTGACGAATGCACGCCCTATCCCGCGACCCGCGATCAGGCATTACGGTCGATGGCGTTGTCTTTGCGTTGGGCAGCGCGCAGCAAAGCGGCGCATACGGGCAATTCTGGTGCCCTGTTCGGCATCGTGCAGGGTAGTATGTATGCCGATCTGCGGTGTGCCTCTGTCGATCGGCTGCTCGAACTTGGCTTCGATGGCTATGCCATTGGCGGGCTTGCGGTTGGCGAGCCCAAAGACGAAATGTATGCGACCGCGGCCACTGTGACCGCGCGCTTACCACTCGACAAGCCGCGTTATCTCATGGGGGTGGGTACGCCGGAAGACCTGATTGAAGCGATCGGGCGCGGGATCGATATGTTCGACTGTGTGTTGCCGACGCGCAACGCGCGCAACGGTCACCTGTTTACCTCGACCGGAGTCGTCAAGATCCGCAATAGCATCCACCGTGAATCGCTCGAGCCCGTGGACGCCGACTGCCGTTGCTATACCTGCAGGGGCTATTCGCGAGCCTATCTTCACCATCTCGACAAAACGAACGAGATCCTCGGGTCGCGGTTGAATACCATCCACAATCTCGCTTATTACTTCGATCTCATGCGCCGCGCCCGGGCCGCTATCGTGCAGGGTCGGTTCGACAAATTCGCGCGGGCCTTTTATGCTGCGCTAAACGCGGATTGAGTGCCATCCCCGCCGTTGGTGAAGCGTCCCCGGGGCCGCCTGTGGGTGGCGCGCGCAACGATTATCCTCGAATTGGGCCAAAGGAAGACAAAATCCACGTTCCATTCGACAACAGTACCCGGCGCCGTGTCATAATACGCGCCATTTTCTACGAGGCAGACCATGAGTTTCTTCATTGCAGATGCTTACGCGCAGGGTGGGCTTGCGGGTCAGGAGCCCGGAATGTCGGGGTTTCTCATCATGCTGATCCCGATCGGGGTCCTGTGGTTTCTTATGATCCGTCCGCAAATGAAGCGGCAGAAAGAGCACACGAAAATGGTGGAGGCGCTGGCTAAGGGCGATGAGGTGGTAACCTCGGGCGGGATCCTCGGTCGTATCACCGAGGTTGGAGATAGTTTCGTGAAATTGGAAATCTCCGAGAGCCTCGAGGTCAAGGCACAGCGCCAGGCGATCGCCGCGGTCATGCCCAAAGGAACCATCCAGGGGGCTTAGTCGACCATTCGGCTACTAAGAGGCTCTTCGGAAAATTAGATTATGAATACCTACCCTGTTTGGCGTTACCTGATGATCATCTTTGTCATCGGGATCGGTGCGATATATGCGGCGCCGAATCTTTTCGGCACGGATCCGTCGCTACAGATTTCCGCGCGGCGCTCGGCGCCGGTCGACGAGGCCTTAAAAACCGAGGTGGAGAATGCGCTGAGTGCCGCCGGCGCGGCGCCGATGCACACGGAACTCACAGCAAATCGACTCCTTTTGCGTTTCGCCGATCACGAGATCCGCGTACAGGCTTCCCGCGTTCTGGAATCGTCGCTAGATGGGAAAAAGTTTGTCGTGGCATTCAATATTGCGCCGCGTACGCCGAGGTGGTTGCAGGCTCTGGGTGGGCGGCCGATGTACATGGGACTCGATCTTCGCGGCGGGATCCATTTTCTGATGGAGGTCGATGTCAATGCCGTCGGTAAGCAGAGCGACGATCGATTCGTCTCTGAACTGCGCACCGTGCTGCGCGAGGAGAAGATCCGTTATCGTACCGTAGACCGTGACGCCGCTGGCGGTGTCGTGGCTAAGTTTCTCGATCAGGAGGTGAAGATAGAGGCGGCACAATTCATTGACGAGGAGTTTCCGGATCTGATCATTGCGGACCGGAGCACGTCGACCGACTACGTTTTGCACTTGAAACCGAAAGAGGAATTTCTTCGTGAAGCGCGGAAAACGGCGCTCAAGCAGAATCTGACTACCCTACGGAATCGCGTAAACGAACTGGGTGTCGCCGAGCCGGTGATTCAGCAGCAAGGCGAATCCCGGATCGTGGTGCAATTACCCGGGGTTGAGGATGCGGCCAAGGCGAAGGATCTGCTGGGCGCGACGGCAACCCTGGAATTCCGCATGGTCGACGTCGAAGGCGATGTTGGTGCGGCGGTCAAAGGGCGGGTACCGGTCGGTTCGAAGCTGTATTTCGAGCGCTCAGGCGATCCGGTGTTGCTTAACAAGCGCGTGATGCTGACCGGGGACTATATCGTCGATGCCTCATCCGGAATCGAGCAGCAGACGGGTTCTCCTGCCGTTTTCATCACGCTCGACGGTAAGGGCGCGAAGATATTCAGTCGCATTACCCGCGAGCTGATCGGCAAATCGATGGCAGTGGTCTATATCGAACAGCAGCAGGGCCGGGCTGTGGAAGAGGTCATCAGTATTGCGACGATCCGCGACGAATTATCCAAGCGTTTTCAAATTACCGGCCTCGATTCGACCGGGGAAGCCCGCACGCTCGCATTGCTGCTGCGCGCCGGCGCGTTGGCTGTACCTATCGAGATCATCGAGGAGCGGACCGTTGGTCCGAGCCTGGGGCAGGAGAATATCGACCGCGGGTTGAATTCCGTAGTTATCGGGCTTGCCCTCGTACTTATATTCATGGCCCTTTATTACAAGGTTTTCGGACTGATCGCCGATGCCGCGCTGGTCTTGAATATCGTTCTGGTCGTCGCCTTGCTGTCTATGTTGCAGGCCACGCTTACATTGCCCGGCATCGCCGGGATCGTGCTGACGGTCGGTATGGCGGTCGATGCGAACGTGCTTATCTTTCAGCGGATCCGTGAGGAGATCAAAAACGGTAACTCACCGCAGGCGAGCATCCATGCTGGATATGAGAAGGCATTTTCGACAATCGCCGACGCCAATATCACGACATTAATTGCGGCGATCGTTTTGTTCAATTTTGGCACCGGCCCGATCAAGGGCTTTGCCGTAACGCTGTCGCTCGGTATTGTGACCTCGATGTTCACGGCCATCATCGGCACCCGGGCGTTGGTGAACTTGATTTACGGTAATCGCCGGCTGGATAAGCTGACGATATAGGCCCGATGGGCCTCCCCAAGATTTGTTGGTTGAATGGGTATGGCAAGTAGAGTAAGAAATCTTGACTTCATTGGACGCCGGAAACTGGCGTACTTCTTCTCAAGCGTCCTGTTGCTTGGTGCCGCGGCTGCGTTGGTGGTCAACGGGCTCAATTTCGGTATCGATTTTACTGGCGGTACCTTGGTTGAGCTCGGCTATAGCGAAAACGCCGATCTCGATGCAATCCGCGTCGCCCTCGGCGCCTCCGAATTCGGGGATGCCGTGGTCCAGGCCTTCGGGTCGCCCCGGGATGTGTTGGTAAGGCTGCCACAGACTATTGTCGCCGGGAGTGATGCCGAGGTCAGTTCGCGGGTCTTGGAAATCCTGCCCGGGGCCGAGATGCGGCGGGTCGAATTCGTCGGTCCGCAGGTGGGCGAAGAGCTCGCCGAGGATGGGGCGCTGGCCATGCTGTATGCGCTCGGCGGGATCCTGATCTATGTCATGGTCCGCTTCACGTGGAAGTTTGCGGCCGGTGCAATCGCGGCGCTCGTTCATGATGTCCTGGTAGTTTTGGGATTTTTTGCCGTCACCAGGCTTGAATTCGACCTGCCGGTGTTGGCGGCGATCCTCGCGGTGATCGGCTATTCACTCAATGATACGATCGTGGTGTTCGATCGTATTCGCGAGAATTTTCGCCGCTTGCGCAAGACGCCGCCGGTGGACGTCGTCAATGTTTCCCTGAACCAAACCTTATCGCGGACCCTCATCACCTCCCTGACGACATTACTCGTGCTAACAGCGCTGTTCTTCCTGGGTGGTGAGTTGATCCATGCCTTCGCGGCCGCGCTGATAGTCGGGGTCGTTATCGGTACTTATTCGTCGATCTATGTTGCCAGTACGACGACATTAGCCCTCGGCGTCGACAAGGGGGATCTGATGCCGGTAACCAAAGAAGGTACCGAGGTCGACGCGCGTCCCTGAGTACGGCAACAGTCCGTCTCCTAGGCGCGACGGCTGGTTGAGTTTTCGTGGGTTAGGAGACTGAAACTTGCGCATCGTCGTTGATCGCGATATCGCGCAGGCGCAAACCGCATTTGCCAAATTCGGAGATGTCGAACTTGTGGCGGGCAGAAGCTTGTCCCGCGATCAACTGGGTGATGCACAAATCCTGCTGGTGCGCTCGGTGACGAGAGTAGACCGTGGGCTCCTTGACGGTACGGATGTCCGCTTCGTCGGGACGGCGACCTCCGGCATCGATCATCTCGATGCTGCTTACCTGCGCGCGGAGGGGATCCCCTATGTGGATGCCGCCGGCTGCAATGCGAGCGCTGTTGCCGAGTACGTATTGGCTTGTGGTTTTCTTCACCGGTCCCTGGTATCGCGCGGGTTGAGCCCGGTTCGGGCCGGGATCATCGGATATGGGAACATCGGGAAAGTCGTCTGCTCGCTGTTAACCGCGCTGGGCGTACGTTGCGTCGTTAATGATCCCCCCCTCGCCGAGAGTACGCCTGAGCACGGCTTCGTCGAATTAGACGAGGCGCTGGCCAGCGATATCGTAAGCTTACACGTACCGTTAACGGAGACCGGCGA
>DAOWDI010000121.1 GCA_030639105.1 Gammaproteobacteria bacterium
CGTCCGTTGCGAAGGCCCAAAGACCTGGTCGCTGTTCGTACCACTGCACATCGATCGGCGGATCAAGGTCGCCGTGGCCGTCGATCAGGTCCCGCGGGGGCAGGTCGTCGGCGCAGCGGACGTTAGTTACGAACTGCGCAGTGTCGCTAAGCTCAATGGGGGTTATTTCGCCGCCGGCGATCAACTGATCGGCAAGGTCACGACCCGGATGATTACGCGCGGGACCGCCTATACCCAGAACATGGTCAAGGCACTGCGGATAGTGCGCCGTGGAGAACGCGTGGTACTTGCGCTACAAACGGGCAGCGTCGCCGTGCGAGTTGCCGGTGAAGCGCTCCGCGACGGCACCCGCGGCGAGCGGATCCCGGTCAGGAACCTGAGTTCCAAACGGGTGATCGAAGGCATCGTGCACGAACCAGGCCTCGTCCTGGTGGGCGGCGCTCGCACCAGGCTGTAGGACGCCGCCGGCGGGGCCGAGCTAGAATATGGGAAAGCGATCACAGTTGATGATCGGAGGTTAAAGCCGAAGCGTCAACATGCCGCTATTTAACCAGTAGAAATGGAGAAAAAAACGATGGTTTCGCAAGTCAATGGACCTGGTGTCGGCGCGGCAAACGCGCTCGACCAGCGGGGAATAAAGATCGACAAGGCAGCCGCCGTCGATCCAACGCCAACAACCGCGGTCAAGGGCGCGGAGGTCGTCACCTTGACCGATCTCGCCGCGCAGCTGCAGGAACTGACCCGATCGGTCGCCGCGCTGCCGGTCGCCGACCAGGAAAAGGTCGAGGCGCTGCAACTGTCGATCTCGGAAGGTAGCTATGATGTCGATCCGAACGCGGTTGCCGAGAAACTCACGGCCATAGAATCTCTGCTGGCTGAGCTGCCCGACACCGAATGAATCCGGTACGCGCTGCAAGCAAGGATCACGCGCTGAGGGAGCAATTGTTGACGCAACTCGGCGAACTCGAAACCCTGCTCGGCAGAGAATACGATGCCATCCGCGCACACGATCTCAGCAGTATGGGATCCATCACACGTGCTAAGCAGACCCTCGTCGACGATATCAACGACACTGCAACGGCGATGGGGAGCGCATTAGCGGATCTGATCAGCGGCAATTGTGCAACCTCGATATCCGGCATGGAAATTCGCACACTCATCACCCGATGTCAGCAGGCCAATAGCACCAATGGCGGCGCGATCGAATCTAGCCAATCATTCACTACTTCGCTACTCGACATCCTGTGCGGGCGCATACCTGGTGAGCGAACTTATACGGCCGGCGGCCGCTTAGACGCGAGTTGTGGATCGAGCGCATTCGTGCGCGTCTGAATCACTGATTATCGTGACATCGATTGCTAAGTTGCGGTGGTATTCGGACCACCCAGAAACCGCAGGTCCTCAACTTCATCGATATCATGGCGCGGCTCAAGGCTGACTACCTCAAGGCCGAGGGCCGTCATCCGCGCCCGAGTCGCCACCAATACCCTGCCGGTACCCCACGCAATATCGTCGAAAACTTCGCGATGAGCCTCAACCAGACCAATCAACCAATAGCCGCCATCAATGCTCGGACCGATAACGGCGGACGCGCGACGATGCGCGAGCAACTCCCAGGTAAGGGTCAGATCCGCTTGTGTGCAATCCGCGACGTCGCAACCGATCAACGCACAGAACGCACACTCACGCAGCACTACTTCCATCGCATCGTGCATGCGCTGGCCGATATCACCACGGCATTGCCCGCGTATGCGCCAACGTCCGGCCGCAAGCCGGTCTTCGAAGTAATCGATCGCGGACGGATCAGCGGCAAACAGATAGCACCGGGTAAAGCGTGACGCCGCAGCGAGCTGCAATGTGCGTGATAGCAAATCCGCATACACCCGCGCTGCTTCGACAGCGCCTAGGCCCGCGGCGAGGCGCATTTTCACGGCGCCGGCTCGCGGCTCGCGCGCGAACACGACAAGCGCGCTCTCAGTCTGTCTGCTCATGGTTCGACGGTATCCCGTAGCTCGTAGATCGCGTGCAGACGGTCTGGCGACACGCCGCAAAAAAATGCTGCACGAAGGCACCACATCTTCAACACCGTGACCACCACACCGTGGCGCTGCCAGCGCCGCGCCGAAGTCTTCACGCACGTCGTCAAGCAGATCGGCCGCATATACCGGCGCAGCCTGGCACTCAAAGCGATGTCCTCCATCAAAGCGATGTATGGGTATCCACCACTGCTTTCGAAAAGCATCCGGGAGACGAATATCGCCTGGTCACCGGTGGCGATACCAGTGAGACGCGAGCGCCAATTCATTGAGGTTTCGATCAACCGGTAGACCGGTGCACGCGCATCGAGGCGCACGTCAAAGCGTCCCCAGTGATCGCGATCACGACACGCCAGCGCGCTGAGCTTGGCTTCAGCGTCTGACGGCAGTACACAATCGGCGTGTAGAAATACGATGAGATCACCGCTCGCCGCGGCGGCACCGGCATTCATTTGTGTAGCCCGGCCGGGAGCCGCACGCACGAGACGATCGCAAAGCGGTTCGGCGAGCGCTGCCGTTGTGTCCACGCTATCGCCGTCGACGACGATAATTTCGTGGCCGTGCTCGCGCCAGACTTGTAGCGGCACCAGGGTCGCGGCGATATTGGGCGCTTCGTTGCGCGCCGGGATGACGATGGAAATTGAGCTCACGCCGCCCGCCCCGCCCTCAAGGATTTAGCGCACCACCGCAGCTGCTGCCCTGACCCGCGGTACACCCGAAGCAATGATCGGCAACGGCTATCGGCTGGCCATGCAGGGTAGAATCAAGCAATGCAGACAGATGCGTGCGGCCGCCGCCGGCACCCAAC
>DAOWDI010000249.1 GCA_030639105.1 Gammaproteobacteria bacterium
AATGATTCCAAGTGGAACATTTTGCATATGTCCGTCGACTTGCTCAGTTGTCACTTTTACCTCTAACATGTGTATCAACGTCGCAAAGGCTCAGTCGCCGCGACCGTTTTGTCATTCAGCTTTATCCAAAAGATAGTTTGTTGATCCCCTCCAATCAAGCGCTTAAGGCGCCGCTACAGATTCTTTGGTCTGGGAAAAGCATCACCGTGGCACCTATCCTCCAATGTTGATTGCTCACTAAACAATTGTTCTGCTACCTCTTTATTTGAACCGGAAAAAATATGCTGTCGTGCTGACGGGTTTAAAGAAGATCGTCAACCACTCCTGGAGTGCGCGCACGGGGCGGAGCCTTATATCGTTACGGCCGTTCTGGTTAATGCATAGCCGGTGCAAATCAGCGGATAGGGTCTAGCAGGCACTGCCCCGGACAGGTGGCGTTCGATCATCGACGCGGTCCAGGATCCTCATCGCACACAGCAAACGCAGGCAGCGAAGAGCGATGGAAATGAGTGAGCGCCCGCCGACCTAAATGTCGGCAAGCGCGTTCGATACGACCTCAAAGGTATCTGTCGACAGGCCCTCGGTGGCACGGATCCGTTCGAGTGCCGCACGTGCGTGTTTTTGGTGCGCGCCGTCGAACTTGCGCCAACGGTCGAACGCACGCGCGAGACGGGCGGCCATTTGTGCGTTGGATGCATCGAACGCGGTCACCTGATCGGCCGTAAATGCGTAGCCACTGCCGTCACCGGCGTGGAAATGCGCATGATTGCCATAGCAGAAGGTGCCGACTAAGGCACGTACTTTGTTTGGGTTCTTACTATCGAATGCCGGGTGAGCCATGAGCTCCTTGACGCGTTCGAGCGTACCGGGCAAGCGTGATCTGGCCTGTACCGCAAACCATTTGTCGACGACGAGGGACTCGTCGCGCCAGTTTTCGTAGAACACCGCCAGCGCCCGGTCACGCTCTGGACAATCGCAGTTGGCGAGTGCGGAAAGTGCTGCCATCACCTCGGTCATGTTATCCGCGCCGTCGAATTGTTCGACGCATTGCGCGATCACCACGGGCGTTTCGAGCTCCATTAAGAGCCCGAGACACAGATTGCGCAGCGCGCGACGGCCGGTCGATACGGGATCCGGACTGTAGTCGCCGAGGACGACGAAACGGTCATAAGCGCTTTGCAACTCACTTTCGAGCGCTACCGCAAGGTGTTTACGCAACGCCGTACCCACGCTAAGTATCGCCTCGGGATCGACTTCATCGAGGTGCTCAGCGATGTAGGCGGGGCCTGGCAGCGCCAGTGCTTCGGCGGCAAATGCCGGATCCTCGTCGCTGTCGATCAATATGCGCTGAACGGCATTGACGAAGGCTTGCGGGACCTCCAGAGAGCGTGACTGGCGATAGGCCTCGATGCCGCGCAGCAGGACGTTCAAGGCGAGTCGCTGACCGGCCTCCCACCGATTGAAGGGATCGCTGTCGTGAGCCATCAGCTGCGCGAGTTCGTCGTCGCTGTAGTCATAGTCGAGATTCACGGGCGCCGAGAAATGCCGCAGCAGCGAGGGCAGCGGCGCGGCGGGGACGCCTGCGAAAACGAAACGCTGTTCACGCTCTGTCAGGGAAAGTACGCAGGTTGTGCCGTCGACCTTGCCGCTGTCGACCGGATGCAGCGCCAAGTCGTGCCCGTGCGCGTCGATCAGACCGACGGCGATAGGGATGTGGAACGGAAGTTTCTCAGCCTTATCGGGTGTCGGTGGGCAGCTCTGTGTCAGCGTCAAAGTATAACGCTCGGATCCGGCATCGTACTCGCCGCGCGCCCTCACCACCGGCGTACCCGCCTGCTCGTACCAGCGCTGAAATTGACCAAGATCAACGCTGGAGGCATCCTGCATGGCGCTGACGAAATCCTCGACGCATACGGCTTGCCCGTCGTGCCGCTTGAAGTAGAGATCCATCCCCGCGCGAAAGCGGTCCTCCCCGAGCAGGGTATGGATCATACGTACGACCTCCGCACCCTTGTTGTACACGGTCGCGGTGTAGAAGTTGCTGATCTCCATGTAGGCTTGTGGACGTACCGGGTGCGCCATCGGGCCCGCATCTTCGGGAAACTGCGCGGCACGTAAACCGCGGACTTCCCGAATACGCTGCACTGCCTCGGAGTAGCGATCTTCACCATAGCGTTGATCGCGAAAGACCGTAAGCCCTTCTTTGAGACTCAGCTGAAACCAGTCGCGGCAAGTTACGCGGTTTCCGGTCCAATTGTGAAAATATTCGTGCGCGACGACGCAGTCGAGCATCATAAAATCCATATCGGTCGCCGTGTCCGCCCGCGCGAGCACATACTTTGTGTTGAAGATATTAAGGCCCTTGTTTTCCATCGCGCCCATATTGAAATCACTGACGGCGACAATCATGTATTGGTCGAGGTCAAGCTCGAGCCCGAAGACTTCCTCGTCCCATCGCATGGATGATTTGAGCGCATCCATCGCGAAGCCCGCCTGGTCGAGCTTGCCGGGTTCGACCGAGACCCGTAATTGGACCGAGCGTCCGGATGCCGTTTCGAAAACGTCCTCGAGCGTGTCGAGTCTGGCCGCGACCATGGCGAAAAGATAGGATGGTTTGGGAAACGGATCGACCCAGCGCGCCCAGTGTTTGCCTCCTGATCCGTCTCCCTTCGCCTCGAGGTTGCCATTGGACAGCAATAGCGGGAAGCGATCCTTATCCGCACGTATCGTTGTTGTGTAACGCGACATGACATCCGGGCGGTCAAGAAAAAAGGTAATGCGGCGGAAGCCCTCTGCTTCACACTGGGTAAAGTAGCCATCCTTCGAGGCGTACAGGCCCATGAGTTGGGTATTCTTTTCGGGATGGATGCGGACATGGATCTCGAGGCGGAAGGTTTTCGGGACCTCGGCGATCGTGAGATGCTTGGTGCCCAATTCGTACGCTGTCTTGTCGAGTGCGCGTCCGTCGATGCTCAAGGCGAGCAATTCGAGCTCATCGCCATCGAGGATAAGTGACGCATCACTATCGGCCGCCGCTGGATTGCGCGCGATTGCGAGCACGCTCGTGACGAGCGTATCGGCATCCCGGATATCGATATCGAGTTCGACCGTTGAGATCAGGAACGGCGGCGGTGTGTAGTCCTTGAGATAGGTCGTTTGCGGTGTTGGATTCAGCATGCGGATCATTCTATCGCTAAAGCCATCGCCAAGGTAAGGTATCGGGAAATATTTCTGTACTAAGGAAACGGTTCGCCGGGAACGCTGGTTCAATAAATATTGTGGTCCTCAAGATATCAAAGCGTGATCTTGCCTCGCTGTCGAAATAATGTCTTCTTTATTTGTTCTAGAACGAGATCGTCATACCGCCATGGAATGAGCGTTCTTCTCCACCGAAGAATCGGTAGGCGCCAAAAGCGAAATCGGCACGGGTTGCGTAGGCTTTGTCCGATAGGTTGAGGATACGCGCATGCAGGGTCACATTGTTGTGCACCGGTTTGCTGACTCGCAGATGAAACACATCATGGCCTTTATACTTGTGCGCACTGGATGGGTCCAGGAAGTATGACCCCATGTGCTGCCATTCCATTTCCGCGCGACCACGCTTAAGAAAATTCCACCCAAAACGGACATTCGCCATATTCTCCGGCGCGGTATCCACGGCATTACCGGCGACGATACCACTGGCGTTGACAAAGTCGCCATACTCATGCTGAGCGAAGGTATAAGTGGTGGCAATATCGAAGCGATCCAACACCGGAACAAACAGTGTGATTTCGATGCCATGATGGTCGGTCTTGCCATTGGTCACGTTCAATCCGTTGGTATCGCGGAAGAAGAAGTTCTCCTTGTCCATCGTAAAGAAAACCGCCTCATAACGGATACCATGATTGATGCCACGCAAGCCGAATTCCGCACTGTCGATGCGTTCGGATTTGATGTTGCCGGTGATCTGCTGGTTCTGGATACGGTACAGATCGGTTACCTGTGGCGCACGATGGCCCCTCGACCAATTCACAAACAGGCTGCTATCTTCCGACAGGCGGAATGTCGCGCCCAGTTTCGGACTGAAGTTATGGAATTTATCGTCGCGGTCCGCGGGACGCTTGTACAAACATGGGATCTCATTCGCACCTGCCGGGGCTGCTGGTGGATTGTTGACACACGAGGTGCCGTCAGCCTTGGTCGTGCCATCGGCGATCTGATTATCGTAGTCATAACGAGTGTACTCATACCGTAGACCGAACGTTGCGCGCAGGCGTTCGAAGAGCTGCCATTGTGTATGGAGATATGGTGCAACCACGATCGCCTCAACTTCATAATCGTAATGGACGCCCTGTTGACGCGCCTTGCCAAAACTGAAACGGTCCGGCAATTGCTGAGTCTCTTTCAGGCTGCCATCGGTATATTCGGCATCTACACCGACGGTCACCTTATGGCCGGCATCAAACGCCCAGGTGTAGCCGCTCAAGACACCCACGCTGGTGTGCTCATTCTCTTCGATTGCGCGTGACGGCAAATAATGCTGGCGAAACTCCATGTCGTTATCCCGGAAATACGGTGTGATGCTGAAAGACTGGCTGTCATTGACATCGTGGTCCCAGCGGCTGGATAGGCGTATCGAGTACCAGTCACGGTAAGCATCCCGATCGCAGTTCCTGCGCATGGCCGCCATGTCTTTATAGATGAAACGGGCGGCCTTGGTCGATGTATAACAGCCGCCGCCGTTGTCGCCGCTATTGATGAAACCGGCCGTTTCCTGATTCAGATTAAATACGGATAAGACGGTCTTAACACTGTTATTGACACCGCGAAAATCATGCCGGGCCTGTAGCTTTTGCATTCCGAAACCGGAACTGTCGCGATAACCGTCATCTTCCGCGCCATAGGCGTTCAGCCGATAGCCGTGATCCCCAATCGTATCGCTGATGGTGCTCTTGATCTTGTACAGATCATGCGGACCACCCGAGATATCGATCTCGCGCTGCGGATCTCTCGATGGCGCTCGACTCAATACGTTGATCAGACCGTGTACCGCGTTGGATCCATAAAATGCGCTACCCGGCCCACGAATAACCTCGATGCCACCGGCCTGTTCCATATTCACTTCGGCCAGACCATTGTTATTGGCAAAACCCGCGGCACGTAGTGCAACACCATCTTCGAGGAACAGAAAAGCACCGGCGGCGCCCGGACCGGTCAGGACCGGTGAGCGTATCGAAGCGAGAGATTCAAAACCATTATTACGTTGGATATGAACACCGGATAAGCGGTTCAAGATCTCACTCGGGTGATCAACACGCAGTAAATCGACCTCTTCTTGCGATACCGAATCGATATTGCCGGCCATATCGAGGATCGGTACGGCGGAACGTGTACCGGTGACGACCAGGATCTCTGTCTTGTCTGGTTCTTCCTCAGCAACCACAGGGGTCAGACCGGCAACTGACAATAGGAGGCATCCGAACCATGCCAGATTTTTATCGTTTCTCATTGATTGACCCAAAAGACGTTTGTGTTAATTATCCACAACTCCCAAGCAGCAAGCGTGCCAAGTATCGATGCTAGGATAAGGTCCTGATTTCTGGAGGCAATCCAGCCTCGCTGGGCCAATGCAACGGCCAGTCCAAGCGAAATAGTGGTTCATAGCAACCAGCCGGTGGCTGTATTGCACAATCGAGATGCGCGCTGTTCGGGGGCGACGATGCGATTTCGTTCAGGTCTTCAACCGCGCGAACATGGCGTTCGCTGTGCTCAACCGCATTCGAAGCTCACCGCACCGTCCGGATCTTCGTCGGGTGGTGCGCCAAAGCCCAGTGTACCGCTGCCGTTGAGGGTGTCTTCTTCGCGGCGTAAACGCTTGACGGTGCCGTTGTTCTCAACGATGACGATCCCGTTTATGCTTTCGTCGCGTAAGTTGAAGCGGCCATTGCGGTAGGTGATTTCAGCATGCTGGCGCGAAGTAAAATTGCCGTTGACGCGCAGATCGGCATAGCGGCCCCGGCCAATGCGGCAATGTGTCTGCTCGGCATCGACGCGAAAGGTCGTACCCTTGTAGTCGAGTATCAACGCAGTTTTCGCCGGTATCATCTGCGCTATTGGGATCGCGCTGATCTGTGTCTCTTCGCCGGT
>DAOWDI010000071.1 GCA_030639105.1 Gammaproteobacteria bacterium
CACGCGTTTGACCTTGGAGCCCTTGATATGAAAATGGACATTGGACCCAAGGCAGTCATGCGGCGCCACGCCATCGCGCTGTTGTAACTCCCAGGCACGGGCGGAAAAACGATACGGCTTCGACGTCAACGCGCCAACCGGACACAGATCGATGACGTTGCCGGATAATTCAGAACTCATCGCCTTGGCTAAATAAGTTCCGATCTCCATGTGTTCGCCGCGGCCAATTGCCCCGAGTTCCCGCATACCCGCGATTTCCTCGCCGAAACGCACGCAGCGGGTGCAATGGATGCAGCGAGTCATGTCGGTCTGCACTAACGGCCCGATATCGGTGTCTCTCACCACGCGTTTGCGTTCGGCGTAGCGTGATACGTCGCCGCCGTAGCCCACCGCCAAGTCCTGGAGTTCGCACTCGCCGCCCTGATCGCAAATCGGACAGTCCAGTGGGTGATTGATGAGGAGGAATTCCATTGTCGCGCGCTGTGCATCAACGGCAAGCGGCGACCGAGTGAATACCTTCATCCCGTCCATCACCGGCGTCGCGCACGCGGGCATCGGCTTCGGTGCGCGTTCGACCTCCACGAGACACATGCGACAATTAGCGGCAATGCTGAGATGTTTGTGATAGCAGAATCTGGGTATGTAGATACCGGCTGCATCCGTCGCCGCAATCAGCATTGAGCCCTTGGCCGCCGGGATCATCCGCCCATCGACTTCGATTGTGATCTGATTCTCGCTCATGGTTCGTCCGCTTCGCCTAAGCAGCCGCCGACTCATCGGGTGCATCGAGAATACTGCTGCCGGTTTGGATGTAGTGCTCAAACTCAGCTCTGAAGTTCTTGATGAAACTCCTGACCGGCATCGCGGCGGCATCACCGAGCGCACAAATAGTCCGCCCTTCGATCTTCGATGCGACATCGTCGAGTTTACCCAGATCATCAGGCAGCCCCCCACCTTCAACGATGCGCGTCAGCATCCGGTAGAGCCACCCCGTTCCTTC
The DNA here is from genome assembly GCA_030639105.1 of Gammaproteobacteria bacterium. GTDB lineage: Bacteria > Pseudomonadota > Gammaproteobacteria > UBA11873. The sequence goes on from DAOWDI010000071.1 coordinate 1,001, forward strand.
GCGACAGGGCGTACACTGACCGCATGACTCAGCGTAGTAAAAGCGCGACACTCGCCGCAACACCTGTACCATATCCGTCGTGTCATCCATCACGATGACGGCACCCGAACCCAGCATCGACCCCGCGGCCGCAATCGAATCGTAGTCCATATCCACCGTCATTATGCTCTCGGCCCTCAGGACGGGCACCGATGAGCCACCGGGGATCACGGCTTTCAACTCGTGACCGTCACGGACGCCGCCGGCGAGAGCAAGCAGATCTCTAAACGGTATTCCCATCGGGACCTCAAAATTACCCGGCTTGTTGACATGACCACTGACTGAAAAAATCTTTGTCCCGCCACTATTCTTTTTACCTAAGCCCGCGAACCAATCGGGGCCTTTGCGCAGGATCGTCGGTACCGAAGACAGCGACTCGGTATTGTTGACCGTGGTCGGCCTACCGTAGAGACCAAACACGGCGGGGAACGGCGGTTTGAATCTGGGCTGGCCCCTTTTCCCTTCCAACGATTCCAGCAACGCCGTCTCTTCGCCGCAGATATAGGCACCCGCGCCGAGGTGGTTGAAAAGATTGACCTCGACCCCGGATCGGAGAATATCGCTGCCCAGATATCCGTTTTCGTAGGCCTCTTTGAGCGCGGCCTCGAATCGCCGGCGGGGCTCGTCCATGAATTCGCCGCGCATATAGTTGTAGCCGACACTCGCGCCGATGGCATAGGCCGCGATTACCATGCCCTCGATGAGCGCGTGCGGGTTGAAGCGCAGGATGTCCCTATCCTTGCAGGTGCCCGGCTCGCTCTCATCCGAGTTGCACACGATATATTTCTGGACATCAGAACCTTGCGGCATGAAACCCCATTTCAGACCAGCCGGAAACCCGGCGCCGCCGCGCCCCCTGAGCCCCGAGGTCTTTACCTGTTCGATAATCTCGCCCGGCGGCACTCTATCGCGCAGGATCCGCTCCCACACCTCGTAACCACCGATTTTTCGATAAGTCTCGAACGACCACGGCTCGTCATAGCGCAGCGTCTCGAAACAGGTTGCATTGAGTTCAATGCCGCTCATTTCAGCTTCGCCAATATTTCGTCGACCTTCTCAGGCGTCAGGTTTTCGTGGTAGACATGGTCCACCATCATCATCGGCGCGCCGCAGCACGCAGCCAAGCATTCTTCTTCGCGCTTTAGATATATTCTTCCGTCCTCCGTTGACTCGCCGACCTTAATACCCAATGAATTTTCGACGTGCCCAACGATTGCTTCGCCGCCGCTTAGCATGCACGAGATGTTCGTGCAGATTGAAATACTGTGCCGCCCGACTGGATTAGTCTCGAACATCGAGTAAAAGCTTACAACTTCATAGACCGCTATTGGCGGCATTTCGAGATAATCGGCAACCACGTCCATCAATTCCTCGGTCAGGAATCCATGATTCTCGTGTTGTACTTCGTGCAGCGCGGTCAGCACCGCCGAGCGCTTTTGATCACTCGGATACCTCGCCAACGCCGTGTCGATGACCTCTTGAGCGTGAGCCGATAACCGTGTAATGCCCCTCGTCATTGCCAGTTCGCCCGTTACCGATCGATCTCGCCAAACACGACGTCCAGGGTGCCGATCATGGCGACGACATCAGCCAGCATGTGGCCCTTGACCATCTCGTTCATCGCTGCCATATGAGCGAATCCGGCGGCGCGGACCTTGAGTCGATAGGGTTTGTTAGCGCCGTCCGATACCAGATAGATCCCAAATTCCCCCTTCGGGTGCTCGATGGCCGCATAGACTTCCCCGGCGGGTACGCAATAGCCTTCGGTAAACAACTTAAAGTGGTGAATCAGCGATTCCATATCGCCCTTCATCCGTGCGCGTGTGGGCGGCGCCACCTTGTGGTCATCGATCATCACGGGGCCGGGGTTTTCCCGCAACCAGCCGACGCATTGCTTGATTATCCGCGCAGATTGACGCATTTCTTCGACGCGTACTAAATAGCGATCATAACAATCACCATTGACCCCGATCGGGA
>DAOWDI010000131.1 GCA_030639105.1 Gammaproteobacteria bacterium
CGAAGTCTCGAGTCTGAATCGTGGAGAATGGCGCGTCAGCGATCCCAAGTGGGACGAAGGGATCGCGCGCTTTGCCGAAAAATCCGCGGCCCCGGTCATTCCAATGTACATCGGCGGGCGTAACAGCAATCTATTCCAGATCGGCGGACTGCTGCACCCGAGTTTGCGGACTGCGCTGTTGGTACGCGAAATGATGAACAAGCGGGGCACGACTATCGACATCCGTATCGGCCGGGAGATTGCACCGGCAACATTGGCATTGCTGGACGGTCGCGACCAAATCACTCGGTACTTACAGACGAAGACCTATCTGCTCAAGGAAAAGGCATCACAGCGTATTGCGCTGAGGCGCGTGGAAAGAACCGCACGCCCGCCCGAAGAAATCGCCAAAAGCGGGAATGCCACAGACTTCGAAAATGAAATCGTTTCCCTGCCGAACGAACAATTACTACTAAACAGTGGCGCTAACGACGTCTACTACGCGGCCGCGGACCAGATCCCACGGATTCTGCAGGAGATCGGACGCCTGCGCGAGTTGTCTTTTCGTGATATCGGGGAAGGCACCGGTCGATCTTCGGATCTCGATCTCTATGACAGTTACTACACCCATCTGTTCGTCTGGGATCGCATTGGCAGACGGATCGTTGGCGGTTACCGCCTCGGTCACACGGACAGGATCCTGGATGCCTTTGGTCCGAAGGGGCTCTACATCCACAGTTTGTTCAAATTGTCGCCCGAACTAACAGCCGACCTGCGTGTCGCGTTGGAACTCGGTCGGTCGTTCGTTCGCACCGAATATCAGCGCAGTCACTCTGCACTGATGCTGTTATGGAAAGGTATCGCACACTATCTGATACGCCATCCGCAATACCGAATATTGTTCGGCCCGGTAAGCATCAGCAACGACTATCACCCCGTATCGCAGGAGATCCTCATACAATTTCTCCGCGGAAAAAATTCTGAGCTGCGGCGGGCAAGCCAGGTAAAACCGCGGCGTCCGTTCCGGATTAAATCGGAATTGACAACCGATCTCATCGACCTTGACAGCATCGATTTGAGTATCATTTCCGACCTATTGAGCACGGTCGAGTCTGACGATAAAGGGGTCCCCGTCCTGCTTCGACAATACCTCAAAATGGGCGGACAGATCCTGGGATTCAACATCGACCCGAATTTCAATAATTCGATCGATTGCATGCTATGGGTCGATTTGACCCGCACGGAACTAACATTGCTCAAGAAATACATGGGCCATGAAGGCGCAGCTGAATTTTGCCGCCTGCACGAGCGCCGAGATGGAGAACATGGGGTCAAATCCCGCCTGGTGGGTTGACCACGTCGTTCTAATCGTACGAAGTCGATCCATGAGGGCTGTACCAATATGAACCACTGTGAAGGCGGGCCATTCGACATCATCATCGAGGTACCTCGTTGGGGTTTCGTAAAACGCGGTAGTAATGACGACGTTGACTTCATCTCCCCGCTGCCTTGTCCCTATAATTATGGTTCTATACCAAAATACCTAGGCCTCGACGGCGATCTGCTCGACGCCGTCGTTCTCGGACCGCGGTTAGCGCGGGGAACAAGGCTGAATATGCGCGCGTATGGCGTCATCGGGTTAACCGATCGTGGCCTGTACGATGACAAGTTGATCTGCAGCGATAAACCACTGACCAACCTCGATCGTTTCCTCATTCTGAACTTTTTTCGCCTCTACGCCATCTTCAAACGGCTCCTTAATTTCATTCGCCGCCGGCACGGGCCGACATTCTGCGATGGGTGGCGCGAGGTGGACAGTGCGGTGGCATGCGCCCGGCTACGCGAGGATGCCTGGGAGGGTCCGACAATCGTATTTTGAGACCTTGGGGCCATACCATTGAGCTGGTCGAGCCCGTATCAACCAACACATGGCGAAATGACATGACGCTTTCTGACCTGCTCGCCAAGGGTAATGATACAGACGCAGTATTGGCCGCCCCCGACCGGGGGCCGATGTCTTACGCGCGGTTGCGCGAGCTGTGCCGCTGGACAGCCGAAAACCTGGCTCGTCATGGGCTCGGCGCCAACGACCGTATCGCCATCGTGTTGCCCAACGGGCCGGAAATGGCGGCGAGTTTTGTTGCCGTCGCGAGCGCAGCGAGTGCGGCCCCGTTGAACCCAACCTATAAAGCTGCCGAATTCGAATTCCATCTCTGCGATCTTGGCGCGAAGGCGATCATCCTCGCTGCTAGAATCGAGACGCCGGCGCGCGAAGTCGCGCTACGCCTCGGGATCCCCGTGATCGAACTGGAGAGGGTCCCCGATTCGCCGGCCGGCACTTTCGATCTCGACTTCGGCGCGATGCCCACGAAAGGGTCCGGGAAGGCGCCGGGCGGTGATGATATCGCACTGGTCCTGTATACCTCGGGAACGACGTCGCGGCCAAAAATCGTACCTTTGAGTCAGGCCAATCTGCATGCCTCCGCAGCGCATATCAGCACCACTCTGTCTCTGGCTCCCGGCGATCGGTGCCTCAATATAATGCCGCTGTTCCACATTCACGGCTTGATCGCCGCGGTGCTATCTTCAATCAATGCGGGCGGCTCAGTAACCTGTACGCCGGGCTTCAATGCGATGACGTTTTTCACCTGGCTCGAAGGAACCAAACCCAGCTGGTACACGGCGGTGCCGACCATGCATCAGGCGATCCTCGAACGTGCGGGTCGTCATCCGAAACCAATCGCGGCTGCCCGTCTGCGGTTTATCCGCTCGTCGTCCTCATCGCTGCCGCCGCCGGTGATGCAACGTTTGGAACAGACGTTTTCCTGCCCGGTCATCGAGTCCTACGGGATGACGGAGGCCGCGCATCAGATGACCTCAAATCAGCTGCCACCAGGAGCCCGCAAAGCGGGTTCGGTGGGTATCCCGGCGGGACCCGAGGTCCGTCTTATGGACGCAACCGGGGCCTTCGTCGGCGCCAGCGGCGAGGGTGAAATTGTGATCCGCGGCGCCAACGTGATCCAGGGTTACGAAGCAAACCCGCGGGCGAATACAAGCGCTTTCGTGGGCGATCCCAACGGCGGCGGCGGCTGGTTTCGGACCGGCGATGAGGGTATCTTCGACGACGATGGGTTCCTCACTATCAGCGGACGCATCAAGGAGATCATCAACCGTGGCGGCGAAAAGATCGCGCCACGCGAGGTCGACAATGTCCTCATGGGCCACAACGCGGTAGCGCAGGTTGTAACGTTTGGTGTATCGCATCCAAAACTCGGCGAGGATGTTGCCGCCGCGATTGTGTTACGCGAGGGCATGACCATCTCCGCGCACGAACTACGCGATTTTGCCGCCGCGCATCTGGCGGCCTTCAAGGTTCCGCGAAGACTCATATTTCTCGACGAGATCCCGAGGGGCGAGACCGGTAAGCTGCAGCGCATCGGGCTCGCGGAGAAGCTCGGATTGGGGTGATGGGCCACTACGGCAAAGCGGGCGCCTTGCTGCGTACTGCGCTGGCCGGCGGAAACGCGGCTTGAAGATCTGTATCTACGGTGCGGGCGCGGTCGGCGGGTTTCTCGGCGCGCGGCTTGCACTCGCCGGAGTACAAGTCAGTCTCGTCGCGCGCGGGGCCCACCTGGCGGCTATCCGTGCACAGGGACTAAAAGTCAAAAGCGCGGGCACCGAATCGGTGTGCCGCGTGGCCTGCTCCGACACACCCCAAGAATTCGGCATCCAGGACTACGTGATCATCACGCTCAAGGCGCATTGTGTTTCGCCGCTCGTCAATCGGATCGATACCTTGTGCGGCGAACACACGACCATCGTGCCGGCGGTCAATGGGATCCCTTGGTGGTACTTTCACCGCCTCGAGGGGCCGCACGAGGGGCACCGTATTGGCAGCGTCGACCCCAGCGGAACACAGTGGGACGTGCTTCGCCCAGAACGAACCATCGGGTGTGTTGTCTATCCGTCCTGCGAAGTCCCGGAGCCCGGCGTGATCGAACACCTAGCGGGCGATCGATTCACGCTGGGCGAACCATCGGGCGAGCGCTCGGCACGCGTCCTGCGCCTGGCCGAGACCTTACGCAATGCGGGGCTCAAGGCCCCGGTCAAGACGCACATCCGCGATGAAATCTGGGTAAAGCTGTGGGGCAATGTTGCTTTTAATCCAATCAGCGCATTGACTGGCGCCACGCTCAAGACGATCTGTGCGGTTGCGGAGACTCGTGCGCTCGCACGTTCAATGATGGTAGAGGCGCAAGCTGTCGGAGAAGCACTCGGCGCGCGTTTTTCGGTCGACCTCCACAGTCGCATCGATGGCGCCGCCGCGGTTGGCGCGCATAAGACTTCGATGCTGCAGGACCTGACACGGGGCCGGGCGATGGAGATCGATGCCGTCGTCGGTGCCGTGCAGGAGTTAGGTATTCTGGCTCATGTCGCAACGCCGACAATCGATATTGTCTCAGTACTGGTGAAAGCGCGGGCGCGCGAAGCAGGATGTTATTGATTGGGGGTGTTCAGATCGGAATGGAGCACAATTTCATTCCCGTCAAAATGATCGCTGCTGAGTATGATTCTAATGACGGCGACATCTGTTTATACTTGCGCGCCCGCCGCGCTGCCACCGCGGCGGGCAAGCGTTAATCACCATAGTTTTTCTTTCCCGTCACCGACCGGGAGCGGAGGGTTTTAATCTTGGCAACTCCCGACTTTGTCCCTGGTCAACGATGGGTCAGCAACACCGAGTCCGAGCTCGGACTCGGCATCGTCGTCGAAAATACCGGTCGTCGTGTCACCGTCAGTTTTCCCGCCGCGGGCGAGCGGCGCATCTATGCAACCGATAACGCACCGCTGAGCCGTGTTGTGTACAACGTTGGTGAAACGATTAAGAGTGACGAGGGCGTCGCCCTCGAGATCACGCAACGTCATGAGAACAACGGCTGCATCATCTATGAGGGTATGGACAAGGATGGCCGCCTCCAGATTTTGGCGGAACTCGATCTGGACAGCTTCGTCCAGTTCTCTCGCCCGCTCGAGCGCATGTTTGCCGGCCAGATCGACAAGAACGACAGCTTTCTTCTGCGCACCGAATCGCTCCAACAACAACATCGCCACGCTCAGTCCCCGGCGTACGGGCTGCTGGGGCCGCGCGTACAACTACTGCCGCATCAGTTCTATATCGCCCGGCAGGTTGGTGACCGTCACCACCCGCGGGTCTTGTTGGCCGACGAAGTGGGCCTGGGGAAGACTATCGAGGCGGGGCTGATCCTGCATCAACAATTACTGACCGGCCGGGCGGAGCGCGTGCTGATCGTGGTGCCGGATAGTCTGGTCCACCAATGGTTGGTTGAGATGGTGCGGCGTTTCAATCTTCATTTCACGATACTCGACAAAGAGACCTGCGATGCACTCGAAGAAGCAGACGAAGAAAACCCGTTCGAGACCGCTCAGCTCATCTTGGTGGGATTGTCACTGCTAGTCGATCAACCGGCGCGTCAGGCGCAGGCGTTAGCGGCTTGCTGGGATCTCATGGTGGTCGATGAAGCGCACCACTTGCGATGGGACGAAAATGAGCCGAGTCCCGCCTACCGTGCGATAGAGGTATTGGCACAAGCGGTGGCGGGACTCGTTCTTATCACCGCGACGCCGGAGCAGCTAGGGGTCGAAGGACACTTCGCCCGACTACGCTTGCTCGACCCCGATCGATATCACGACCTCGCAAGATTTCGCGCCGAAGAAGCGAACTATCGACCGATCGCGGAACTCGCCGGTCGATTACTGGAACCGGATACGCCAACCAAGTTCGTTCATGATACACCGTTGCGGCAATGCCTGGCGGCACATCTCGGCGACGAAGAAGTCGAGCTGATTAGCAATGCGGAAGCACCCGAACGCGAATCGTTGATCTCGAGCGCAGTCAAGAAGCTGCTCGACCGTCACGGCACCGGACGTGTCTTGTACCGCAATTGTCGCGATACGATCCAGGGCTTTGCA
>DAOWDI010000186.1 GCA_030639105.1 Gammaproteobacteria bacterium
AGCAGGTCGAAGTGCTCATCGGAACCGAATGGTTGGGTCATCCTGAGTGCATCGGACCGGTAGTTTTGTGCGGTGATTTTAACGCACTGCCGTCCTCACCGGTCTGCCGTCGACTCGATCGGTATTTATGTGACGCGCAGGTCGAACTCGAAAATCATCGACCGCAAAAAACGTTTTTCAGCCGCTATCCGACCGCCCGCATCGATCATATATATCTGAGCGATGACTTCAGGGTTCGCGACGCCACGGTACCTAACGGCAAACTCGCACGGGTGGCGTCCGACCATCTGCCGCTCATCGTGGAAATCGAGTTGCCGTCGGCTTAGCCCCCATTTTCCACCAGATCGACGCGCGCATGCTTGCCTCTTGAATTTGCATGTCGAGTAAGTCCGCGATATCGTCGGTTTGTACCTGAATTCGTGAGCATAGGCGTGTATAGACAACGAACGATGAGAGGTGACGTGCGATGGGTGTGAAGCTACCTATCGGGGATCGAATGGCGGCCGGGAAGGCGCTGGCGGAGGCCCTCGAAAAGGATTACGCCGGCAAAGATGTCCTGGTTCTGGCGCTTCCACGTGGCGGCTTGCCCGTAGCCTATGAGGTTGCGCTGAGGTTGGACGCGAGCCTTGATATTTTGCTGGTTCGTAAGCTCGGTGCACCCGGTCAGCGGGAGCTGGCAGCAGGCGCAATCGCCAGTGGTGGAGTACGGGTGCTCAACCAGGGAGTCATCGATGCCCTCGGTATCTCCGGTGAAGCGCTCGCTCGCATCACGCAAGAGGAGGAGCGCGAACTCCAGCGGCGCGAACGTCTCTATCGCGGCACTAGGGAAAGACCGCCGGTGGCGGGGCGCAGCGTGATCCTGATCGACGATGGGGTGGCTACCGGCGCCACGATGCGCGCCGCGATCGCGGTGCTTCGCAAGCAGCACCCCAAACGTATCATCGTCGCCGTCCCGGTAGCCGCAGCCGATACCGTGAAGGTGTTGGAAGGCGAAGCCGATGAGGTGGTCTGCCTGGCGACGCCAGCGCCGTTCCTGGCTATCGGACGCTGGTACAGCAACTTTCAGCAAGTCAGTGACGATGAGGTCCGCGAGCTGCTGGGCACGTCCGCCGAGGGGGAATGAGCATGGCGCAGGAGATGCAGACGATCACTATCAACACGGCGGACGCCAAACTCGAAGGCAATCTGACAATCCCGGCACACGCCCACGGTATCGTGGTTTTTGCTCACGGCAGCGGCAGCAGCCGCTTCAGCTCACGTAATCGATACGTCGCCGAGGTTCTGCAGCAAGGCGGGCTGGCGACCCTACTGTTCGATCTGCTGACCGCCGAGGAGCATGCGGTCGACGAGGTCACCCGCGAGCTACGCTTTGACATCCCGCTGCTGAGCCGCCGCTTGATTGACACCATCGACTGGCTGACTGGCGAGGATGGAACGAAGTCACTGCGCATCGGCCTGTTCGGCGCCAGCACCGGCGCCGCGGCGGCGCTGATCGCGGCGGCGGGGCGTCCGCAGGCGGTGATGACGGTGGTCTCACGCGGCGGCCGCCCGGATCTGGCCGGGGATTATCTGCTAAAGGTCAAGGCGCCCACGCTGCTTATCATCGGCAGTCTGGATGAGCCCGTGATCACAATGAATCGTGACGCCGCTCGGCGGATGCACTGTGAGTACGGGATCGAGATCGTCGAGGGCGCCACCCATCTGTTTGGCGAGCCGGGTAAGCTGGAGCTGGCGGCGGAGCTTGCGCGCAACTGGTTCGTCGAACGGCTCGGTTGAGCGGCCGTGGAGTTGCGCTTGTTTGCATTGGAGGCAAGCCGCGAGTTCGGTGGGCGTGTAGCGGCCGCTCTCGGCATACCGTTGGCCGCGCACGAGGAGCGCGAATTCGAGGATGGCGAACACAAGACGCGGCCGCTGGAAAATGTTCGCGGACGGGACGTCTTTGTGGTGCAGTCTCTGCACGGCGACGATGCCCTGAGCGTCAATGATAAGCTCGTACGGCTGCTGTTTTTCCTCGCCGCTCTCAAGGATGCCTCGGCCGGACGCGTTACCGCGGTCGTGCCCTATCTCTGCTACGCGCGCAAGGACCGCAAGACCAAGGCGCGAGACCCGGTGAGTACCCGTTATACCGCCGCACTTTTTGAGACGGTCGGTACGGATCGAGTGATCACGCTCGATGTGCACAATCTCGCCGCGTACCAGAATGCGTTCCGTATCCACGCAGACCACCTCGAAGCCCGCAGGCTGTTCGTAAATCACTTCGGCACCCTGCAAGGGGATCTCGTGGTGGTCTCGCCCGACGTCGGCGGCGTCAAACGCGCAGAGGCATTCCGTCAGGCCATCGAACATAGACTGGGGCGCACCGTTCCCGCGGCGTTCATGGAGAAGCACAGGAGTGCCGGCGTCGTCTCGGGCGAGACCCTGGTCGGCGAGGTTACTGATCGAACCGCCATCCTCATAGATGATCTGATTGCCAGCGGCACCACGCTCAGCCGCGCCGCTAACGCCTGCCGTGCTCAGGGTGCATTGCGAGTCTTCGGCGTGGCCACCCATGGTGCATTCTCAACCGACGCTGAGGCGGTATTGTCGGGGCCGGCGTTCGACGGTCTGGTGATCACCGACACCATCCCACCGTTTCGCATCGTCTCCGATGCGCTTCGCGGCAAGCTCAAGGTGCTGGATACGGCACAGCTGTTCGCGGACGCGATCCGCTGCATTCACACAGGCGGCTCGATCGTCGAGCTGCTGGAGGTGTAGCCCGGGCAAAGATCGGTAGGCTGTGCCTGCAACGCAAGTGCGCACTCAGGGACGGTCAAGCAGTTTCGCGTAGCGCTCGGCCAGATCGATGTAGGCGCCCGCGCGGCGCAGCCACTTGGGATGCTCCGCCGGGGCGTGATCCCGTGTGTGCCACGCTGCGAGCCTGGCTCTCAGCAGCGCCCGATAGCTTTTGTAGAAATACACGAGTCGCTCGTTAACTCGATCGCCCGTCTGCTGTTCGTAGGCGGCGAAAATCACGGGGCCGATGAAGGCACCGCCCGCAAACTCGCATTCCATCGCGAGATACGACAACTCGTCGGCCACATCCATTACGCGGAAGTCGCGATTGAACTCCAGGCAGTCGATAAAGACCGGCGGCGGCAGCAGGCAGACGTGTTCGGGCCGTAGATCGCCATGCGCCTCGATCACCTTGCCGGATTCGACGCGCGCCTTGAACATCTCCTGCTCACGTTCCAGCAGGCCCAATTGCTCGCCACCGATGCGTTCGACCTGCCGGCCGTTGAATTCGTATTCGCAAAGCGCCTGATTATTATCGCGGATGCCTCTGCGAAAGCGTTCCCGGTATCGACCGGCGGAGATCTCAACCGGCTCGGCGTGCAGGTAAAACTCGGCCAGGGTTCCGGTGAAGCGGCGCACATCCTGCTGCGTGACCCGACCTGCGCCGATCGCGACGTCAAGCATGTATTCCTCAGGCAGCCGCCGCATCTTCTCCAGCCATTCCGCAGGCACGCCACTCCCGCCGAGCTGCAGCTTTCCGTCCTTCTCCCGGGTCAACGCTACCACCCCGAGATACACGTCCGCCGCAAGACGCCGGTTGAGCTGCAGCGATACCTCGCAGAAATACTTCCGCGCGGCCAAGGTGCTGAAGTCCAAATACGGTACGCATACCGGCTTCTTCATCTTGTAGACGATTTCGTCGGTAACGAACACCCACGACATGTGGGTCTCTATCACGTTGACCGTGGAGGTGGGGTCGGGATAGCTCGAAGCCTGCGCGAGAAAAGCGACCTTCGTTTCCACTCCGACGCTAGGAGGCTGGTCTTCGCTCATTTGCCGCGGCCTCCCCCGCAATTCTCCTTATGCCGAGGCGTTATCAGCGCCACGGCACCGGCTAAGCCGCCGAAGCTAGTTTTCGGCCGCATCGAAACCTGCGACCAGCCGCTGTAATCCGGTAGAGAATCGAACATCGTAAGGTACCGACCGGTCGAGCACGGTTAGCGCGCTCGGCAGTTTGCGCATTTCCTCCGCGGCGCGGTTTCTGATCTCGGTCAACGACTCAGGCCGATCCAGACGGACCCCATCGCGCATAACCGGCTGCAGCAGACGGATCCCCGTCGACGCTTCACCGTCCAGCACTACTGCGTCGAAATTCAGCCTGGCGTTGTCGTCAAGACGGCGGAAGACCTGTTTTCTCCCCGGCCATGTCGCCTTGCCTTCCGACCTCTTTCGCCGTGCGCGGCCCGCATATTCCTGAAGTTTATAGGCACAATCCAGGTAGGGTTGGTCGGCCGAGGTGTCCAACAATGTCCCGATGCCGAAACCGTCGATTGGCGCCTTTGCGTTGAGCAGCTTCGCAATCTCGTGCTCATCCAGACCGCTGCTGGCGTAGATGCGGGTATCCGTCATGCCGCCCGAGTCCAGGATCTCACGAACCTTGAACGCGTGGGCGGCAAGGTCACCGCTGTCCAGGCGCACGCCTGTGACCCCGATGCCGTCACGTCGCAGCTCAGCGCCGACCTCGCAGACGATGCGGGCGCCGTTCTCCGTATCATAGGTGTCGATGAGCAGAACACACTTCCCCGGGTTCGCGCGCGCGAAATGCCTAAACGCCTGTGCTTCCGACCGATGAGCCTGGACGAAAGAATGTGCCATCGTCCCATAGACGGGGATGCCGAAATGTTGGCCGCCGAGGACCGTTGCCGTGCCGTCGAACCCCGCAATGTACGAGGCACGCGCGGCAAACAGCGCCGCTTCGCCGCCGTGCGCGCGACGCAGGCCAAAATCGATTAATTGTTTACCGCCGGCCGCCAGCACGCAGCGGGCAGCCTTACTTGCGATCATCGTCTGGAAGTGTGCAATGTTTATCAGCCGGGATTCGACCAGCTGCGCCTGGGGTAGTGGTGCCGTGACCCTGATCA
>DAOWDI010000275.1 GCA_030639105.1 Gammaproteobacteria bacterium
ATACGACAGACATCGCCACGGAAGATACGAGCGGTGAAATCATTATCGAGGTCGAGGAAGAGCCCGAAACCGCAGCTGGATCGAGGCCTGATCCCGAAGTCGTCGAGACTGCCCCGGTGGTTAAAGGAGAAAGCTTCACCGACAAGATGAAATCGGGCGGTACCGCACCCACTATGATCTGGGTAGCAGGCGGCCGGTTCGCGATGGGCAACCGTGATAGCGGCGCGGAATTCAATGAGCGGCCCCTGCATACAGTAGAGGTCGAGCCGTTCGCCATGAGCCAATACGAAATCACGATTGCCCAATTCTCCAAATTCACCCGCTCGACCGGCCGCAAGACACCCAATACCGGCGATCTAAGCGCGGCGGATCACCCCGTATTTTTTGTGTCCTGGAATGATGCGCTGGCCTATACGAAATGGTTGTCTGTGCAAACCGGGAAGAATTATCGGCTGCCAACGGAAGCGGAATGGGAGTTTGCCGCCCGCGCCGGCAGCTTGACGGCTTATTGGTGGGGGCGTCGACTGGGCAGCAACAACGCACATTGCTTTGCTTGTGACACGGGACTCGACCCTCGGCGCCCGACGAAGATCGGTCGCTTCGAACCCAACGCGTTCGGACTCTTCGATATGGCTGGGAACATCGAAGAATGGGTGTATGACTGCTACAACAAGAACTATGCGGGTGCACCCACCGATGGATCGGTCTACGAGGGCGGTGATTGTTCGGTCCGCGGCGTACGCGGCGGTGCCTATTCGAGTGGGCCAAAGGCGCTGCGTTCGTCCTCGCGTTCCAAATTCCGCTTCGATGCGGGCAATGATAGCATCGGCATACGTACTGTCCGAGAACGCTAGCTTCCGTTCGTGCTCAGGCACTTTCCTTCGGTAAACATCGCTATGATGGCGATCGACCCCGTGGCGTTCGCGCGGCGAATTGCCGCGGTGCCGTTCCCAGATCGACTGCACCATGTATGATCGGGCCGATGGCGACCGAGATCGAACACAAATTTCTGATCGCAAACGACGACTGGCGGAACCAGGCCGTTGATTCACGGTCGATAACGCAGGGCTACCTCAACGCCCATGCGGATTGCTCCGTACGGGTACGCATCAGCGGGAATGAGGCCAACATCAATATCAAAAGTGCGGCATTGGGGATCGAACGGTCGGAATTCGAATTCCCGATACCGCTTCGCGAAGCACAAGCCATGCTGGAAACCTTTTGTGGCGATAAGCTCGTCAGCAAAACCCGCTATCATGTCCCCTACGCGGATCACACTTGGGAAATCGATGTGTTCGACGGCACCAACAAAGGGCTGATTGTCGCCGAAATCGAGCTGGACGCGGTTGATGAGGTCTTCTCCCGGCCTGACTGGCTGGGTCGGGAAGTATCGAACGAGCGGCGCTACTACAACGTCAATCTCATCGAACATCCCTATTGCAACTGGTCCGCCCGACATGGTGATCGGTAGGCCCCGAGCGCACTCATTCGTCGGCGGTGGCGTGTTATACTTAGCCGGCTAATCCTAACTGTCCAGCTACGGCACAAAATACGGATGTCAGCTTCAAGCGCCAGCGAAAAACTGGTAGACAACTTCGGTCGCGAGGTGACCTACGTCCGTATCTCGGTGACGGATCGCTGTGACTTTCGCTGTGTCTACTGCATGTCCGAGGACATGACGTTTGTCCCGCGCGCGAGGATCCTTACGCTCGAAGAGCTGGCACGGATCGCGACGGCATTTGTTCAACTCGGCGTTGAAAAGATCCGCATCACCGGCGGTGAGCCGTTGGTAAGATGTAATGTCGTCAAGCTCATGGCGGACATCGCGAACCTCGACGGGCTGCGGGAACTCACCCTTACCACGAACGGATCGCAGCTCACGCGTATGGCGGGCGGGCTCCGGGCGGCCGGTGTGCGGCGCTTGAATATCAGTCTCGACTCTCTGGACCCCGATTTGTTCCGGCGGATCACCCGCACCGGTAAGCTGGCTCACGTACTGCAAGGAATAGATGCCGCATGCGCGGCCGGGTTCGACAAGATCAAGATCAACGCAGTGATACTGAAGAACCGAAATCACGAAGAAGTACTCCCTCTCGTTGAATTTGCCGGCAGCCGCGGTATGGATATCACATTTATCGAGGAAATGCCTCTAGGGGCAATCGAGGATCATGATCGAGCCGAGGCGTACTACAGCAGCGATGAAATCCGCCGCGATATTCAGACTCGCTATACGCTGGTCCCAACGACGGAAAGGACGGGCGGCCCAGCGCGGTACTGTAGAGTTTTGGAAACAGGTACGCGCATCGGTTTTATATCGCCGCACAGCCATAATTTCTGTGCCACTTGCAATCGAGTTCGTCTAACTGCCGAAGGGCGTCTGCTCTTGTGCCTTGGCCAGGAGCACTCAATCGATCTGCGCCAGGTCGTGCGCTCGCATCCGGGCGATATCGAAACGCTCAAAGAGGCGATCCGTCAGTCGATGTCGATCAAACCGCGCGGGCACGACTTCAACCTGACCGAGAAACCGATTATTTTTCGCCACATGAACGCAACCGGCGGGTAGCCCATTCCCCGGCGCAACGGTCCCGCCTCGTTATGCACCACGGCGACATTTCCGGCGTTATCCTTGCGGGTGGGCGCGGCTCGCGACTCGATGGAGATGATAAGGGTCTGGTAAACATCGCGGACCGCCCTATGATCAGTTATGTCATCGAGCGATTCGCACCGCAAGTCAGTTCACTGTTTATCAACGCGAACAGGAATAATTCGCGCTATTGCGAGTTTGGCTATCCGGTGGTGGAAGACACGGTTGGCGACTTCGCGGGACCCCTGGCCGGAATTGGTGCGGTACTTGCCCGCTGCGAGACCGATTATCTCGCCGCCGCGCCCTGCGATTCGCCTTTCTTGCCGAAAGATTTGGTTTTGAGGCTTGCTGAAGCACTCGATACCGCGAGGGCAGAAATCAGCGTCGCGACCAGCGGTGGGCGTCCGCAGCCGGTTTTCGCGCTGATGTCATCTAAGCTCGGGAATTCGCTGACGGAGTATCTTGCCAGCGGCGGCAGAAAAATTTTCACCTGGTATCGACAGCAGAATTGGGTCGCGGTGGACTTCGGTGCGGATGATTCGCCGTTTGCGAATATCAACTCTCCTCAGGACTTGACGGCGGCAGCCGCGCGCTTGGGCAGCCAATGAAAACGTTTCGCTACCGCGGCACCCCGGTAGTCGGCTTTGCCGCTTTTAGCGGTAGCGGCAAGACCACGCTGATGCGCAAGCTGATCCCGTGCCTCGCCGCGAGGGGAAAGCGCACCGCGATCGTCAAGCACGCGCATCATCCTTTCGATATCGATCATCCGGGCAAAGACAGCTACGAATTGCGCCGCGCCGGGGCGGATCAGGTGCTCGTTGGTTCGGGGGAGCGCTGGGCGATGATCGTCGAGACGCCCAGTGCGAAGGAACCCCTGTTGACCGACTTCCTCCAGCATCTGGTGACCGCCGAGACGGATCTGATCCTCGTCGAAGGTTTTCGCCACATGATGTTCCCAAAGATCGAGGTTCATAGAAGATCCCTCAACCATCCCTTCTTCTACCCTGAGGACCATTTTATTATAGCGCTCGTCACCGATGATGTGGATGCGCATAAAGACGCACTGCACACTATCGACCTCAATCGGGTCGAGGCGCTGGCCGATTTTCTTCTTGAATACTGTACCGCGGCCATGAACCCGTGAGTCGCCGCACGCCGAACCAAAGCGGCAACTATGGAAATGACTCGCGATTGCAGGGAGAATAGACAGTCGGCACTCCTCGCTAATTGGCGTGACGATCCGGTGAGAAATGCCGGCCTAGCATATATCTTCAAACCGAACGCGTGAATGATCTCAAATGCAAGATGACCGTGTAGTATCCCAACCAGGCTGTGACGACGATCATGACTCCGGTTCGCTGACATGCGACGAAGCGGTGGATCGGATCTTGGATGCCGTATCCTCCGTCCGTGAGACCGAGACCCTGCCCGTTCGAGAAGCACTGGATCGTGCATTGGCAAAGCCGGTGATCTCGATGATCGACGTACCCTCGCATACCAATTCGGCGATGGACGGCTATGCCGTCCGCGCGGCTGATCTACCGTCGAGCGGGACGAAACGCCTGCACATCGTTGGCACCGCATTCGCCGGGAAGCCCTACCGCGGACCCATCGGCTTGGATCAGGCGATCCGGATCATGACCGGCGCG
>DAOWDI010000179.1 GCA_030639105.1 Gammaproteobacteria bacterium
CCCCAATGACACAGATGCCAAAGTTACCATCACGGTTTACTTTACAGATAGCGATCCCGAAATTCTAAATGCAGGTAAGGTTGAAGCCAATCGTGTTATATGCATTCGCACAAACGAGCCGATAGATGGGTATCAAATTCCGCCCGGTCAATATGCACTCAAGATTGAAAGTTCAGTGGGTGTCGTCGCACAAATAGGGCGAATGGATGTGACCCAGCCGAACCTGGCGTATTACACGACGATGGGATTTGGCCAGTGAGTTGGATCTCGCCAAGAATATGGCGATCACCCCAGAGAGCACCACGAACCCGACAATAACATGTTCAAACCGTGCGACGAGCTTGGCTTGTTCCATAGGTGCTTCTTCGGCATGGCCAGTAAATGTCTTTACCACTATCCATGCAGAAAGCACTACGGAAAGTACCGCCAACAACGCAAGCAACATGCCGGCGCTAACATGCGTCATACTCAAAATAGGATGCAAACTCATAAAAAAATAACCTTCTATTTGTGAATTTAGCCAATAGGGCAAACAGAGCGCTGAATAGCCGATCATCAAAAAATTAGCTTAAGACTGACATTGTATGCCGGCTGAGATGCAAGCCAATCTGCTATACTACACAGCTCATCAATCCGCAATCGGTAATGCGATACTCGACGGCACGCTGAAGAACTGACCGTCATCCAGTCGCATCGCGGTCAGTGCCCCACCCCAAACCGCACCGGTATCAAGCGCGTAGATCCGTTTTTCGCGCATTTCTCGCTCTGAGAGGTGCAGGGCCGACCAGTGCCCGAACACGATAGATTCCGCGGCGTCAGGCAAGACATAGAGATCGTACCAGGGAATAAGGTGTTCAGGCTGCGAACCAACCGGCCCCTTGTATTGAAAATCGATACGGCCGTCCACGGAGCAGTAACGCAGTCGCGTAAGATAATTCGTGATAAGCCGGACTCGTTTCCAGCCGGATAGTTTGCGGTCCCAGAGATCGGGCGAGTTTCCGTACATCCGGGTAAAAAACTTCGCAAAGCCCTCCCCGTGCAGGACGCTCTCTACTTCGACGGCATATTTCTCCGCCTCGGCAAGTGTCCATTGGGGCGGGATCCCGGCATGAACCATGGTGTAGCCGAGTGCCGGATCACGGTAGATCAAGCGTTGGCGCCGGATCCATGTCAACAGTTCATCCCGTCTAGGTGAATCCAGCACATCGTGAAACGTATCCTTGCGTTTGGGCGAAACGTCTTCGACGTAGCCGCATGCCAGGAGATGCAGGTCATGGTTACCTAAGACGACGATCGCTCCATCACCGAGTTCGCGCACGAATTCGATCACCGCGAGGGACCGCGGACCACGGTTGACGAGGTCGCCGGTGAACCAGAGTTGGTCGCGGCTGGAATCAAAATCAATCCGATCGAGTAAGGCGACAAGTTCGTCGAAACACCCCTGAATATCGCCGATCGCATAAGTCGCCATAGGATGCGCGCTAATGCAGCATATTTGGGACCGACAGGCGAAAGGCGGCGATTGGCGCATCGAATTCGGTACCGTCCTCGGCGATCATCCGATAGCTGCCGTGCATCGTCCCGACCGGTGTTTCAATCATCGCGGCACTTGTGTAACTGAATGACTCGCCAGGTGCGAGATGCGGTTGTTCGCCGACGACGCCGTCACCGCGAACTTCCTGTTCGTGCCCTCCGGCATCCGTGATTATCCAGTGACGGGAGATCAGTTGAGATCGCAGGGCTCCGGTATTTTCGATCGTGATTTTATAGGCGAACACATAGCGGTCGTCGTCCGGGGCGGATTGTTCCTCAACGTAGATCGTCTCGACCGTAATACCGATTTGATAGTTTCCGCTACTCATTTGCCCGATAATCCCCCCACAACCCTATCACTGTAAATTAATCGAATGCGTTGGGCAAAGTCCACGCAGGGGTTGCAACGTTTACGGTTCATCCGCGCGAGTGCGATCCAGGCAGCGGAGATTGAGGGCTTCGTGCAGGTGCACCAGTTCGATGTTTGGTGTGCCGGCGAGATCGGCGATGGTGCGCGCAAGCTTGACGATGCGGTGGTAGGCGCGAGCACTGAGAAAGAAACGTTCGAAGGCATCTCGCATGAAGGTCCGGGAGGCGCGATCGAGCGGCGCCAACTGCCTGAGTTCATCGACGGATAGAAAATGGTTGAGCTTGTCTTGACGGCAGAATTGGATTTCCCGCGCCTGTGCCACCCGTTGGCGAACCGCCTCACTCGATTCGCTGACGCCTGTGTTTTCGGCATCCAACCAGTCGCGTTGACGCGCTATTTCAATATGCATATCGATCCGGTCCAATAGCGGACCAGAAATCCGTTGACGGTATCGACTGACCTGCCGTGCATTGCACACGCAACGCCCGGAGGGGTCGCCGTGGTAGCCGCAGGGGCAGGGATTCATCGCGGCGATCAACTGAAACATCGCCGGAAAGTCCGCGCTACCGGCGGCCCGTGAGATGGTTACCAGTCCGGTTTCGAGAGGCTCGCGCAACACTTCCAGCACCCGCCGGTCGAATTCCGGCAGTTCGTCGAGAAACAATATGCCACGGTGAGCAAGTGACACTTCGCCGGGACGCGGTATGCTGCCGCCGCCGATCACGGCGACCGCCGAACTGGTGTGGTGCGGGCTGCGGAACGGGCGTACGCGCCACTTATCCACGTGGAAGCCCTGCACGCTGATAGACCAAATGGCTGCTGATTCAAATGCTTCGTTTTCCGCAAGCGGCGGCAGCAGGCCGGGGAGACGGATGGCAAGCATCGTCTTACCGGTACCGGGCGG
>DAOWDI010000271.1 GCA_030639105.1 Gammaproteobacteria bacterium
ATGGTCCTTCGATGCGATGGCTGATCGAGTTTTAGCAGATCATCGCTGGATGCGCCGGTCGCATTGACGACTGCCTTGGTCGCCACTTCATGAGTGCGTCCGGATTCATGATCCTCGAAGGTAACGGATCGCAGCCGGCCATTGCGGTCTTTGTTGAGGCCGACGACCTCGGCATAGTTTAGTACCGACGCGCCGGCCGCATTCGCGGTTTCAAGGATATTGATGAGCAGCCGCGTGTCATCGAACTGCGCATCGAAATAGCGCATCGCACCGCAAAACCTACCATGCTGGACCGCCTCAACGGCCGCTTTGAACTTGCTTCGTGGAAGCCAGGTACAGGGCTGGATACGTCGTTTCCCGCAGAGCAGGTCATAAAGTTTGAGGCCGGCGAAGTACTTGGCTCGTTCATAGGCATTTTCGACCGGGACGACGAACGCTTGAGGCGCGACCAGGTGCGGTGCGTTTTGCAGCAGATAGGCCCGTTCGCGCAATGCTTCGCGCACGAGCCCGATCCTCCCCTGAGCGAGGTAGCGCACGCCACCATGGATTATCTTGGTACTGCGGCTCGATGTACCCGAGCCAAAATCGCCGCGCTCGAGAAGAAGCACATCGAGGTTGCGGCTCGCGGCATCCAGCGCGATGCCGGCGCCTGTCGCTCCGCCACCCACGACGACGATATCAAACGCTTGTCGAGCTTCTTCGATGTTGACGAGCGACGCATCCCGGTTCATACGGGATCGCTACCGCATACCCATTGTCGGGAACGTCCCACCGCCCGGCGCCAGAGTGCGCGTTGTTGTTGCAGATCGGTAGCTTTGAGCGCGGGTGAAAAACGTTGAGCTTCGCGCCAAAGAGAACGCAATTCGCCGCGATCCTTCCATATCCCTACCTCAAGGCCGGCGAGACTGGCGGCGCCGAGGGCCGTACTTTCACTGTTGGAGGCTTTGACCAGTGGGATCTGCAATAGATCCGACTGCAGTTGCATCAAAAGATTATTTGCGCTTGCTCCACCATCGACTTGCAGGCTGGTTAAGGCCATACCCCTATCCGCCTGCATGGCGTCGAGAACGTCGGCGACCTGAAATGCAATCCCTTCGAGCGCCGCACGCGCGATATGTGCCTTGTTCGTGCCCCGCGTGAGTCCCACTATTGTTCCGCGTGCATCAGCATCCCAGTATGGGGCCCCCAGGCCTGAAAACGCGGGGACGAAAACTACCCCGTCGCTGCCCTCGACACTGCCAGCCAAGGCCTCTATGTCCTGTGCTCGCTCGATCATCTGCAGACCATCAACCAACCACTGGACCACGGCGCCGCCGATGAAGACGCTGCCTTCCAGCGCATACTCGGTTTCGCCGTTGATCGTCCAGGCCACCGTCGTCAGCAGCCGGCTTTTCGAAGAGATGACTTGCCGCCCTGAATTGAGCAGGATAAAGCAGCCGGTACCGTAGGTACATTTTGCATCGCCGGGGGCAAAACATGTTTGTCCAAACAGGGCTGCCTGCTGGTCTCCCGCAACACCAGTTATCGGGATATCGTCGAATTTGTCGCTCGTGCAGCGTGCAAGCGGGCCACTCGACGGCATCACTTGCGGCAACATCGCACGTGGGATCTGCCAAAGATCCAGCATCGAGTCATCCCACTGGAGGGTATGAAGGTTGAACAGAGCGGTTCGCGAAGCATTGCTGGGATCGGTAATATGCGCACCCCCCTGGGTCAGATTCGAGATAAGCCATGTATCGATCGTCCCGAACGCGAGATGCCCGGCTATGGCAGCATCTTGCGCGCCTTCACAGTGGTCCAGGATCCAGCGTATCTTGCTTGCAGAGAAATATGGATCCAGGAGTAGACCCGTACACTGGTGAACGGCAGGTTCGTGTCCGGCGTCACGCTTGGCGTTGCAGGATTGTGCCGTGCGGCGGTCCTGCCAACCGATTGCGTTGTATATCGGTTGCCCAGTTCGACGATCCCAAACTACGGTCGTCTCGCGTTGATTGGTGATCCCGATCGCGGCGATCTCTGAGCGGTCGATATCCGCGTTCGCCAAGGCTTCGAGTGCGACGTCGCGTTGGGTACGCCAGATTTCGAGCGGATCATGTTCTACCCACCCGGGGCGTGGGAAAAGCGTCTGAAAAGGCCGCTGCGCGGATCCCAAGACATCTTGGCGGTCATCAAAAATGATCGCCCGTGAACTCGTCGTGCCCTGGTCGAGCGCGAGGATAAATGCCATATCGATACCCAGTTGTTAGGTTTCTTTCCCCGGAATCATAGGTGAGTTATCGAGAAACGCAATTGCCCGTTG
>DAOWDI010000041.1 GCA_030639105.1 Gammaproteobacteria bacterium
AGCATCCGGGCTGAGCAACGGTCCAGGCGATGGCGAGCTGCCCTAATGAGATTTCGTGTCGCTCCGCGATCGGCCGGAACGCATCCAGCATCGCCAGGGTCTTCATGCGCGTCTTGGCGGGGGTGATATTGGGCCCCGTCGCGCCCTTGCGCAAGGCCCCGTGGCAGCCCGAGCACCGATCGAAATAGATCGCTTCGCCATTCGTCATTTCCTCCGCGCTTAGCTTCGGAATGGGCTGCAGTTCTTGTGCCGCATGCGCACTACCCCCGATCGACAGACCGAGTGCGACACTCATTAGTAGAATCGTTATCAGCTTATTCATTTCAGTCACGCCTCCTCAGCGTTAACATTGTGCAAGAGTCGATCTCAACTTCCGTTTTATGTCTGGTCGCGGCCTGTAGCTTGGCGCTAAGGTCGCGGCCCGGATTCTGTTCGCGACAGCAAACAGGTTGGCGACTCATTAACCCTCTCGAAGATCCTAAAGACTATTACGGCCATTTGATCCGCCGTTGCCGAGAGGAAACAACGGCACCCGGATCTTCTCCCCAGTAACTCGCGGGGAGTTTTGCGCCATGCAACGTTCGCCGCCTTGATCTCTGTCAAGTTTCAACGCACACGGTGTTCCGGTGCGGCGGCCGCGCCGAAACGTGGTCTGGCCCGGAGCGGCGACATTCCCGACTGAGGTGTGCATCGGCGATGCGGGCATCGACAGGCTGAATAGTGTATTGTTGTGTGATTACAACAAAATATAGTTGGGTACTTGACCCAGATCAATTTCCCTTCCGCGGCTTTTTAGTATATATTCGCCCCACTGGTTTAAAACGGAGACGGATCGATGCTATCTAAGTGTAAATATAACAACAGTTTTTGTGGTTGGAATACGGCAATTGCCGTGCTTCTGGCCGCATTCGCGGCGGCGCCCGTCGCCGCCGAGGACAATGTCGATGCGCTTTGGACGGCATTGACTTCGGGGACGCCGGATATGCTCCTGCGCTTGCGCTACGAGCATGTCGAAGAGGACATACCGACGCTGAGGAAAGATGCCAATGCGTTGACGGCGCGGGTATTGCTGGGTTACCGCACCGGCCTGTTTTATAACATTGGCGCCTACCTTCAGATGGAGGCGGTCGGTGCCGCCCTGGATGATTATAATGACGGCGGGAGCCAGAATGCGGAAGGATATGCAGTCGTTGCTGATCCGGAGGGCGTCGAGCTCCAACAGGGCTACCTCAGCTATCAGTACGACGGCGGGTACGACTACGACAAATTCAGCGTGAAGCTCGGCCGCCAGCTCATCACCTACCGCGATGCGCCGTTTCACCGCTTCATCGGTCCGGTCGTGTGGCGGCAGAACCAGCAGACCCACGATGCGTTCACCTTGTTGTGGGAGCCGCTCGATGACCTCAAGCTCCAATACGCCTATAGTTGGAAGGTCAACCGTGTCTTCGGTGAGGATGCCGTGCCCAATTCACGGTCGGAGTTCGACAGCAAGACGAATCTCATCAACGTTCAGTACACGGGTCTGCCGTACGTGAAACTCGAGGCCTATACGTATCTGCTCGATTTTTACAATGGCCCGGTCCCTCACCTCAACTCTTCGGACACCTTTGGCATCCGCGCCAACGGCGTCTACCCCTTAAACGATCAATGGGGTGTGCTCTACACCGCTGAATACGCCTATCAAGAAGATGCGGCGAGCAACCCGATTAACTATGAAGACAACTATTACCTGGGTGAACTCGGGCTGAAGACGAAATTCGAACACCCCTCCATCAAGCCCTACATCAAGACGCTGATGGCCAAGTTCAGCTACGAGAAGCTCGGCGGCGACCATGGGCTCGGATCTTTTAAAACCCCGCTCGCAACCGGTCATGCGTTTCAGGGCTGGGCCGATCGCTTTTTGGTGACGCCAACCACCGGTGTTGAGGACTTCTATGTCACCGCCGTGGCGGGGCTGCCCTGGAAGATGAAGGCCATCTTCAGCTATCACAATCTCAATTCGGACGCCGGTGACTTCGACTATGGTGACGAGTACGACGTATTGATCTCGAAGAAATTCAGGAAGCACTATACGTTGGCGGCAAAAGCGGCGTTTTACGACGCCGACCATAATTCTAATAACCCCCGCGGTACCGGTATTGGTGAAGACGTGACAAAGGTCTGGGCATGGTTTCAGGCCAGCTTCTGAAAACGGTCTAAGAGTCTTATATGGGCGAGCGCGGATGCCGGCACAAGGCATCCGCCACTCGTCCCCTCTCTGCTGCCGATCAAGCCCAAAATCTTATGCTGAGAGACACCCACCCCGGGTCGTCCTCTCAGAAGAGCTTCTTCAAACCTTCCTTCAATGCCCCGCCGATGTCTTCCGCGGGCGCGCCGCTAGCACCATCGAGTCCGGGGATCTTGAGCTTGTCTTTGATGAGGTCTTGCGCCTTATCCTTGATCTCGGAGCGCGCCAGTTCATTCACCAGTGCAGCCCAGTCCGGCGCAATCTTTGGTGAAGCCATCGGCCCTTGGGCGCGGATCGGCAAGGGTATGCCGATGAGCTGATCCGCACCCGCGCCGCCCTGGCCTTCGCAGGCCGAGACGAGTTCGCCTTTGATCAGATAATCGATCGTGTCTTGTCCCAGGTTGGCGCTGCCCTTGCCGGTGACCCTCAGTAGCGGAGACTTCACGTCGAGGTCATTGTTGTTGGCGATGCCGTCAACCACGGTGATGGAAGCAGACAGCGCGGAAAATTCGGTATCGCCCGCTTGATTGAGCTCCCCACTCGCGCCTTTGATCAGGTTGTCGAGCTTGCCGGCGATGCTGCAGATGGTCTTGACGACATCGACCCCCCTATAGGCGCCATCGTCAAGGGCGAGGTTGATAGTTCCATTCAGTGTTTGTTTGATCCTGTCCGCATCGAGACCCTGCATGCGCAGGTCCACATCTACGTTGCCTTCACCCACCAACCTTTCGATGCCGGATAGGTCGGCGAGCAGCGGTCCGATCTGGATCCCCTCGAGTGCATTTTTGATCTCGATCTTTGGTTCCTTCCGGCGCGCATCGAGGCGAATGCTGCCCGCAAGCTTACCGGCGTAAAGATCCGCGGCGATGGGATCCACCGTGAGGAGACCGCCGCTCGATTTGATATCGACCGCGATATTGGCCGTATTGAGCTTAGCCACCTTGAGCTTGCCGATCTTTACCTGCCCGGCGAGGTCTAGCGTACGCAGCGCCGCGGTTGGATCCTCATCGCTCTTCGCCGTTGGTACGGGCTCCGTGGTCTGTCCCTCTTCTGCCGCCGCGGGCGGCAGATAGCGGTCGATATCGATCTGATCCAGGTTCAGCGCAAAGCGTAGCGCCGGACCTTCGAAAGACTTGATGGAGAAATCGCCGGTAAATGTGGAATCGTCGAGTTTGACACGGAACGGTTTCAGCGCCGCGCTCTTGGCGGAGGCCTGCACGCCGAATTCGGCCGACACCCGGGTCAGCGCCGCGGGAGCGGCCGTCACTGGGGCCGAGCCGCCGAGCGTCATCAGCTGTTTCAGATCCGATTCGGCAAGCTTGAAACTGCCATCGAAGCTCGGTGTACCGTTCAGGTCCTTGCCATTCACGCTGCCGGTCAGTTGGACATCTGCGCCGGTCAAGGCGAGGTCGCTGATGGCGACCGTACCCGCGCCTTTATCGAGGTCGACCTCGGCTTTCATCGAGAGGTCGAGCCCCCCCGAGGGCAGCCCCTCGCCGGTGGCGCCGAGTTCGGCGATCAGGCCGGCGATCCGAAGACGGGTCATGTCGTCATTTGCCGTAATGTTCGCGGTGAGGTCGAAGTCGAATGTCTGTGCTGGTGATGCGCTTTTCAGCACCAGCCCGAGTTCGACCGGCACTTCCTTGCCGCTTGCGATGGTGCCGGTCTTGAGGCTCAGGTTGTCAAGTTCATAGCGTTTCCCCGATTGCCGGTCGTCCCACACGAGCTTCGCGCTGTCGATGACGATGCCCTGGATCTGCAGGGCGAGGTCCGGACCCCTGCCGGAGGGATCCGAAGCCGGTGTCTCCGCCTTTTTCTCGCCCACCAGATCGTCCCAGTTCGTCTTGCCGTTTTTGTCCTTGGCGAGATTCAACTCGAGGCCGCGCAGGACGACGGTGTCAACTTCGAGGCTCCCCGACAGCAGGGGCATCAAGGCGACCTTCAGGTCCAGTTCTTCAACCGCGGCCATTTGCTTGGCCTCGAACCCGGGCGCATTGCTCAATGCAACGCCGCCGAGCCGTACGGCCAGCGCCGGGAATACCGAGAGCTGCATGTCGTCGCGAATACTCAGATCGCGCCCGGTTGCGGACTTTACGCCAGCGATGATTTCATCCTTATAATCGTTCGGGTCGACGACCAGTGGGATGATGACAATAGCCGCGATAATGCTAATGACGGCGGCGGCGATAATTCCAAAGAACCACTTCATGGTCTGTATTACTCCTTATAGGTTGCAGTTGGCATGCCGGCGTTTGCGATCTCAGTCAGGATCTTTTCCCGCCAGTATTTATCGGGATCCGGATGTCAATGATTCACACGACAAGCCGGATCTGAAGTTTTGATTATACTGTCAACGAGGCAAAGCCGTTATTGGAGAGCACCGTGACCTCAAACAGAAGACCGTCTGTTAATGACCGGGGACCATGTCATGGTCGGATCGACAGTCGTCATCATTCCGCAGGCCGGCAATATGGCGCATTACCTCCGCTCGCTTCAACGCATGCTCGATATCGAATTGAACCATCTGGCGCCCGGCCACGGTGATTTGATCGACGCTCCCGATGAGGAAATCAGGGATCTGATCGCGCATCGTCTCAAACGGGAACAAAAAGTCGTCGATGCCCTGCGGTCGGTTGGCCCCTGCCCGATTGCGACACTGCTGCCGATTGTCTATGACGATAGGTCCCGATCGCTGTATCAAGATGGCGGAGAAGTCGCTGTACGCGTACTTGTTGAAGCTCCACGCCGACGGTCGTGCCGGTATCGAGGGGCCGGATGGGGCCTTGGTTGACTGAACTGCAATTGTCTGGATGAAGATCCGCGAAAGCGGTATGCCGCCCAAGGCGCGGTGGGAGCGCTATTTCGACCCACCATCGATCCTCGCGCGCCTCGATTTGACCGCGGCTTGCGCTAACGTGGTCGAATTCGGCTGCGGCTATGGAACGTTTACGCTTGCGGCTGCGCGCCTGGTCCGTGGGGTAGTCTATGCGCTCGATATCGAACCTGGGATGTGTGCGGTGGCTGCGGCGCGCGCCGAGTCGGCAGGTCTCACGAATATCGAGTTTATGGTGCGAGACTTCATGGGCGAGGGCACGGGGATTGCCAATGATGCGGCCGATTATGCGATGCTGTTCAACATCCTGCACGGCCGGGAGCCCATTTCGTTGTTGCGCGAGGCCCTGCGCACGCTGAAACCCGGCGCCAAGGCCGGCGTGATTCATTGGAATTTCGATCCCTATACGCCGCGTGGACCGCCGATGGCGATCAGGATGCGCCCCGAGGACTGCCGGCATTGGGCGCAAAAGGCGGGATTTCGCTGTGGTCCATTGGTCGACTTGCCGCCTTATCACTACGGGTTCGTGTTGTCCGCCACTGCTCGATAGGCGATCATGGCTCCTTGGAGCGGTCCTTGAATTGTCCCAACCGAACGAAGCTCAATGGCCAAAGACCTGATGCAGGCGGTGCCTGGTATCGATCAACTATTGCGTCTGGAAAGTGCCGCGCCGCTGCTGGCGGCCTATGGGCGTGAACTGGTGATCGAGTCTCTGCGGGTGGTCACAGCTAGGCTGCGTAACTCACTGGCGGACCAAGGTGAGGCCGCGCTGCCCGGGGCGGCGAACGAACCCATTCTCGAAGCGGCCGGTCGTTATCTGGCTGGGCTGATGATGCCGAGCCTCAAACCCGTATTCAATTTGACCGGTACGGTAGTGCACACCAACCTCGGACGAGCACCGCTGCCGCCGGTAGCTATCGAGGCCATGACGGCAGTCGCACGCGGCGCCAGCAACCTGGAATTCGACCTGGCTACGGGTCGCCGCGGCGATCGGGATACACATCTTGAACCTTGGATCCGCCGGTTAACGGGCGCCGCGGCGGCAACCGCCGTCAACAACAATGCCGCGGCCGTATTGCTCGTGCTCAATACGCTCGCGCGGCACAAGGAGGTGATTGTATCGCGCGGCGAATTAATCGAGATTGGCGGGTCGTTCCGGATCCCGGATGTGATGTCGCGCGCGGGTGCGAGATTGCGCGAGGTCGGCACGACCAACCGCACTCATCCGGCCGACTTCGAACAAAACATCAACCCGAAGACGGCAATACTCATGAAGGTACATACGAGTAATTACCTCGTCGAGGGATTTACGGCCGCGGTATCCGAACCCACACTTGGCGCTATTGCGCACCGTCACGAACTGCCATTCATCGTCGATCTTGGTAGCGGCGCCCTGGTCGATCTCACCCGCTACGGACTACCGCACGAACCGACCGTCGCCGAGACCTTGGGCAACGGTGCGGATCTCGTGATGTTCAGTGCGGACAAACTGCTCGGCGGTCCGCAGGCGGGCATCATTGCCGGGCGCGCGGATCTGGTCGAGAGGATAAGACGCAATCCCATGAAGCGCGCACTACGGATCGATAAGATGACGACTGCTGCGTTGGCGGCGGTGCTCAGACTCTACACCGATCCGGACCGACTCATCGAGCGCTCGGTAACGTTGCGGCTGCTCACCCGAGCGCAGGCCGATATAGAGGCGCAGGCCTATCGCCTGAGACCGGTGATGGAAACCGCGCTCGGTGGCGCCGCTAGTGTCGAGATCGTTCCGTGCCGCAGTCAGATCGGCAGCGGCGCGCAACCTGCCGAGTTGCTGCCGAGCGCTGCGCTCTCGATCAAACCGCCCGCGGGACGCGGCAGCGGCAGGTCGCTTGAGCGCATTGGAGCAGCATTTCGCCATTTGCCCATCCCGATTATCGGGCGCATCCAGGAGGGGACATTTTTGCTTGATCTTCGCTGCCTCGAGGACGAAACCGGCTTCCTCGCGCAAATTGCGCGATTGGATGTCGGCGGAGGCAATTCGTGATCATCGCTACCGCCGGACACGTTGACCATGGCAAGACGCTGCTCGTCAAGGCATTGACCGGGGTTGATACGGATCGTTTGCCTGAGGAAAAGAGGCGTGGGCTTACGATCGATCTCGGTTTTGCCTATCACGACCTCGGCAATGGCGAACTCACCGGGTTTGTCGATGTCCCCGGGCACGAACGATTTATCCGGACGATGCTTGCGGGTGTCAGCGGTATCGATTTTGTTGTGTTCGTCGTCGCCGCTGATGACGGTCCGATGCCGCAGACCGCGGAGCATCTCGCGATCATGGATCTGCTCGAGGTGCGCTGTGGCGTTGTCGCCTTGACGAAGATCGATCGCGTCGGTGCGGCGCGGGTAGCCGAGGTTTCGAATGCGATCACCGTGTTGCTGTCACGAACCTGTTTGTGCGAGGCGCCGATCGTACCGGTATCGGCGATGACGGGGGAAGGCATCGACATGCTGCGTGAGTTGCTTTGCGCGGCCGCAAAAAGGGCGCCGCCAAGGACCGTCGAAGGTAACTTTCGGCTCGCAATCGACCGCTCCTTTCTGCTTGCGGGCGCGGGAAGAGTCGTAACCGGCACGGTTTTCTCAGGCACCGTGCATCTCGGTGATCTGCTGATGCTGGCGCCTGCGCGGGTGGCACTGCGCGTACGCGGCATCCACACGCAGAATCGCGAGTCAAAAACCGCCGTCGCCGGGCAGCGTTGTGCCTTGAATGTCGTCGGCGGCGATCTGCGGCGCGCTGAAATTCATCGCGGCGATTGGGTGGTCGCCGAACCGGCATGTTTCGGCGTGACCCGTTTCGATGCAATCATCCGCGTATTGGCCGGCGAGGAACGCACACTAAAGAACCGCACGCCAGTCCACGTTCATGTTGGCGCCGTCGATGTAACCGGGCGGGTGGTAATGCTCGACGGCGGTAACATCGAGCCCGACGCGGACGGCTGCGTACGAATTCAACTCGATCGCCCGATCGGCACGGTGCATGGCGATCGGATCGTTGTTCGAGACCAGTCGGCGCAACGTACGATCGGTGGCGGCATCGTCCTCGATCCACTGCCCCTAACGCACGGCCGCACGCGGCCGGCGCACTTGAATTATCTCCGCGCCATGCATACTCCCGCGGTGGCGGATTCTCTGTCCGGCGTCCTTGAACACCTCGATACCGTCCCACTCGA
This sequence comes from Gammaproteobacteria bacterium, assembly GCA_030639105.1. Taxonomy (GTDB): domain Bacteria; phylum Pseudomonadota; class Gammaproteobacteria; genus UBA11873. The sequence goes on from DAOWDI010000041.1 coordinate 8,270, forward strand.
TCGCTTTCGCCAAGCGTGGAATTTGACGCCAGCGGAGGCTGCGGCACTATGGTCCGAGACGGATATGGTCGTCATCGACGATGGGCGGGCTGAGATCGGTTTCACTCAGGCACGGTGGCTCGAGGTCCAGTCGATCATCGTCACGGGGCTGCGTGATTGGCATCGGCGTTGCCCCGATCGCGTTGGCGTCAACGAGAGCGAACTCAGGTTGACTCTTCGCGAACGGATCGCGGTGAGCACGTTTACAGCCGCCATTGGCGCATTGTTGGACGACAAAAAGATTGTTCGCGACGGCGGTGTCGTGCGACTTTCCGATCACGGCGCCGTGAAATCGTCCGGTGAGCGGGCATTATGGGGGAAAGTTGCACCCGTACTCCAAGCAGGCGGCATCAAGCCGCCCGTGGTTCACGATATGGCGGAATCGACTGGCGTCGCGTTTGCCGAGCTGAACAGATTTCTAATGAATGCGGCGCGCCAAGGCCAGGTGATCCGCGTCAGCGAGAAGCGCTATTTCGTACCCCGGGCGATGATCGAGTTGATCCAGATCGCCGAAGACCTCGTGACCGCCAGCCCGACGAATGAATTTACCGTCAGGGAATATCGCAACCGCGCCGGCATCGGGCGTAACTCGGTGATCGAGATCCTGGAGTATTTCGATCGCGTTGGTTACACACGTCGTCTCGATCAGGTCCGCCGGATCCAAAAATCCGCCGCCGCGGCCTTCGGGCCGCTGGCCGGCTGAATGGGTGAAAAAGGAGCAAGGGGAACCCGATCTGTTAGTATTTTGGCTGGAAGAGCGACGTCTCCCGGTGGGGCGCCCGGACTTCAAATCCGGTGGAATGCGCGCATGCGTGTTCGGTGGGTTCGACTCCCACCTCTTTCGCCGGCTTTTCCGCAAACCAAATATCCTAAGCCTGACAGGCTCCTAGAATGGGTCAGGGCGGCGCGATACCATTTCGCCCGCATCGGCTCGCGGTCAATTCCATACGCTTGGCGCCGATACCCGTAGATCCGCCCCAAACAAGGTTGAAACGATATGACTGAGCTATTGACGCTCGAGAACCTCGCCAATTTTGGCGTCCTCATCTTCCTTCAGGCCGTCCTCGGCTTCGATAATCTGCTCTACATATCGATTGAATCCAAACGCGCGCCGCCGGCGAGCCAGGCGGCAGTGCGCCGTTGGGGGATCCTTATCGCGGTTGCACTGCGTATTGTGCTCCTGTTTCTAACGATCCGGTTGATAGCGAGCCTTACCGAGCCATTCTTTCATATCGAGCTTCGAGGAGTCGTAGAAGGGTCGTTTAACTTTGCGACTATCGTGTTCCTATTCGGCGGCAGCTTTATTATGTATACGGCGGTGCGCGAGATATCGCATATGCTGTCCGTCGACGATTTGGCGCACGAAGGGGAAGCAGCGTCGAAGCGATCAGCCGTGATGGTCGTCGCGACCATCGTATTGATGAATCTGGTCTTCAGTTTCGACTCGATCCTCTCGGCCCTGGCGATCACTGAAGTGTTCCTGGTCCTTGGTGCGGCGATCATCATCTCCGGCATCGCCATGCTGATGCTCGCCGATCACGTGTCTGAATTCCTGCGGCGCAATCGGAAATATGAAGTGCTCGGGCTGTTTATTCTATTGATCGTGGGTGTGGTGCTGCTCGGCGAGGGCGGGCATCAAGCGCACCTGAAACTATTTGGGTTTGCCGTCATACCGATGTCCAAAGCGACATTCTACTTTGCAATCGCGGTACTGGTCGCGGTGGATATCGTACAGTCGGGCTACCAGAGAAAGCTCGAGTTGCAGCGCCGGGCCTAGGCCTCGATCGCCATGCTCACTCAGGAAATCGGACACCGATACCTTAATAATTATTATCAATAGATTTGACTCCAAATTTTGACCCTAAATTTCCCATATTCTTAACACCATAACAGCACCTATAATTACATCCATATCAATATGGGGAGAATAAATATGTCGACACTGCAGCATCTTCGCGAAGATATGAATCAGGTATGGGATACGCTGGTGGATGGCTGGCGTCATCTCTATCATCGGGCGGCAAACGCTATAACGCGATTCACGCCGCACGAGCCTAAGGGAGAGCTCGTACGCAGAGATGAAGAGGAGATTGCCTTCCGTAGTTCTGGCTGGGGCGTACTAGCCGCCGA
>DAOWDI010000021.1 GCA_030639105.1 Gammaproteobacteria bacterium
ATGGCCCGACTGACAGTAGAAGACTGCCTGCCGTTCATAGACAATCGTTTCGACCTCGTGCTGGCGGCTGCACGGCGTGCGCGGCAGCTATCGATGGGCGCGCAATGCCTGGTGGAAGAAGAAAATGACAAACCGACCGTCATCGCCCTGCGCGAGATAGCGGCCGGCGTAATGAATGCCGAGGTTCTCGACGAAATCGAAGCGAAAGAACGTGCCGCCGAGGAATTCGAACTGGCGGCCGAATTCGCGGCGCTTGAACAGCCTCCCGCCTACCCGCTGTAGACCCGCCCCGGACCTGCGTGCCAGTGATATCCCATGCATGCCGAAACACAGCTACTGGCAATCGATGATCTCTGTAACCGCATCGGCTCTTATCTGACCGACGAACAAGTCGACAAAGTAAACCGAGCATATGAGTTCGGTGCTCACGCCCATTTCGGGCAATTGCGCCTCAGCGGCGAACCCTACATCCAGCATCCGCTGGAAGTAGCGAATATTCTCGCGGAAATGCACATGGACCAGGACACCCTGGCCGCCGCCATGCTGCATGATGTCATCGAAGACACCGCGACGGAAAAAGAGAAGATCAGCGGGGAATTCGGCGACGAGGTTGCCGCAATCGTTGACGGATTGAGTAAGCTGATCCAGATTGAATTCGAGTCCCACGCGGAGGCGCAGGCTTCGAATTTCCAGAAGATGCTGATGGCGATGGCCGACGACATCCGCATCATCCTCGTGAAGCTCGCCGATCGCCTGCATAATATGCGCACGCTCGGCGCCCTGGCGCCAGAGAAGCGCCGGCGGATTGCCCGTGAGACCCTCGATATCTATGCCCCGATAGCGCAACGCCTCGGCATCAACGGTATACGACTCGAGTTAGAAGAACTCGGCTTCGCGACGCTTTATCCGATGCGCTCCCGTGTCATCAAACGCGAAATTCTCCGTATTCGCGGGAATCGCAAAGAAGTAGTCAATAAGATCAACAACCGGATCAAACGAAACCTGCGTCAGGAACACCTCGTCGCGCACGTGGTTGGCCGCGAAAAGCATCTTTACAGCATTTACCGCAAGATGCGGGAAAAGCATCTGCCGTTCTCAGAGGTCCATGACGTTTATGCCTTTCGCATCGTGGTAGATTCCGTTGATACCTGTTATCGCGCGCTCGGTGTGATCCATAGCCTGTATAAGCCCGTGCCCGGGAAATTCAAGGATTACATCGCGATCCCCAAGGCCAACGGCTATCAATCTCTGCACACGGTGCTATTCGGACCTTTCGGCGTACCCATCGAGGTCCAGATCAGGACGAACGAAATGGACCATGTCGCGGAAGCGGGGATCGCCGCGCATTGGTTGTACAAGTCGGGGGGAAGTGCGGCAAAAAATGCGCATAAGCGCGCCCGCGAGTGGCTGCGTGGGGTGCTCGAAATGCACAGCCGGGCCGGCGACTCGCAGGAGTTTCTGGAACACGTCAAGGTGGATCTATTCCCCAACGACATCTACGTATTTACCCCAAAAGGTGAAATTCTGGATTTGCCGCGCGGTGCCACGGCGGTCGACCTTGCCTACGCAATCCATACGGATATCGGCAATACCTGTGTCGCGTGTCGGGTTAACCGGCACCTTGCCCCGCTGCGAACGCCTCTGGAAACGGGCCAGACGGTCGAAATTGTCACTGCGCCCGGCGCATGCCCAAACCCAGCCTGGCTGACGTTCGTGATTACGGGGAAGGCACGGGCGAATATCCGGCATTTTCTCAAGAACCTCCAGGTAGACGAGGCGCGAACCCTCGGCAAAAGGATGCTCGAACGCGAACTCGGACATTTTTCACTGACGCTGACCACACTTGTAGAAGAGAGCATCGCAACGACGCTAGAGAACTTCAAACTTGAAGGCATCGACGATCTGCTCGCTGAAATTGGCCTCGGCAACCGCCCGGCACCATTGGTTGCCCGCTCACTCGCAGGCGTGCGGGAAGAGACCCCGAAACGGCAGCAACTGCCGCACACAAGCACGACACCGAGCCCACTACTGATCCACGGTACCGAGGGCATGGTGGTCAGTTTTCCGAAATGCTGCTATCCAATCCCCGGCGATCCGATAGTAGGGATCCTGACCTCCGGTCGGGGTATCGTCATCCACCAGCCCTCTTGCTCCAATGTCATGGATGGCCGAGATAATCAGGACAAATGGATCGACGTCGAATGGGCGCAGAATATCGATCAGGAATTCAACGTAGAACTTTCCCTCGACGTCGTGAATAAGCGTGGTGTACTCGCAACGATCGCCGTGGCTGTCGCTGATCAAGACGCCAATATTGAGGAAGTGGAGCTCAATGAACGCGACGAACGGCATTCGCACATGCGCGTGGTCGTCGCCTTGAAGGATCGCAAGCACCTCGCGGATCTGATACGCAAGATCCGCGCAATCGACACAGTGGTGCGTGTCATGCGCAAGAAGGCCTGATTGCGGACGTGGTACAGCTAATGGGTCGGCAGACAATTGCAACGGATCAGGCGCCACGTGCTATCGGAACCTATTCGCAGGCGGTTCGATCCGGCGACACCGTATACCTCTCCGGTCAAATCCCGCTGGTCCCGGAGACGATGGATCTCGTAACGGGTGATATCGATGTGCAGATCCGGCAGGTATTCGAGAATCTACAGGCCGTTGCATGGGCGGCCGGGGGAAGCCTTGCGGATGTGGTCAAACTGAACGTATACCTGACCGACCTGGGTAACTTTGGCGCCGTCAACGAAACAATGGCCGAATATTTTGCCGAGCCCTACCCTGCGCGCGCCGCGGTCGGTGTGGCCGCCCTGCCGAAAGGCGCACAAGTCGAAATGGATGCCATTCTGTCGTTCGCCGATTGAAAACGGCCATCCTGGCACGGATGCCACAACCCATCTCTCTCAGGTAGCAGCGAGCTTTGGCGCCGAGGTAGGAGCTATCCGTTTGTCGCGCAGATCACCGCCCGTACGAGCGTCCCTCGGGATCCTGGTTAGAGATGCCCATTAATAAACTCAACGATGCCATCAACGTGCTCAGAGGCGTTGGCCCCAGCCTGATGGAAAAACTGGCGCGTCTGCATATTTCTTCAATCCGGGATCTCCTGTTTCATTTACCACTGCGCTACCAGGATCGAACGAGAAAAACGCCGATAGGCAGCCTGATCCCGGGTGGGGAAGCCGTCATCGAGGGCCTGGTAGAGGCAACGCAGATAATTTATGGCCGCAGGCGCTCACTCACCGTTCGAATCAGCGACGGGACCGGCGGCGGGGTTATCTTACGTTTTTTTCATTTCAACCGTGCGCAACAGAATCGGTTCGCCCGCGGTCGCAGCTTCCGCTGTTACGGCGAAGTCAGGCGCGGGCCGCAATCGCTTGAGCTAATCCATCCGGAGTGTCAAGTCATCGATCCGCAAACACCGGTGCCGATGGCAGAATGCCTGACGCCGATATATCCCACAACCGAAGGTCTCCACCAGGCGCGGCTGCGTAAACTCATAGACCAATGCATCCCCCTACTGAATCAAGCTACTGAGAGCACGATCCCAGATTTCATTCCCTCCCAGATCCGCGAGCAACTCGAGCTGCCGTCACTGGAATATGCGCTCCGCTATCTCCATCGGCCGCCGTCCGACGCCCCGGTCAACGAATTGTTGGATGGGACACATCCGGCGCAACAACGGCTGGCGTTCGAAGAGTTGCTCGCCCATCAACTGAGTCTGAAACAGATCCGAAAGCAGACTCGAACTCATCGGGCGCCGCGCCTGCAACGGCCCGCGGGCTTGCGTCGAGATTTCCTTGCCGGTCTGGGCTTCGCCCTGACGGACGCACAGATACGCGTCATCGCCGAGATCGATACCGATCTGGCCGCGGCGGTACCGATGCTCAGGCTGCTGCAAGGAGATGTCGGATCGGGGAAAACTGCCGTCGCCGCCGCAATCGCGCTCAATGCTTTAGCGAAGAACACGCAGGTTGCAATGATGGCGCCGACAGAACTCTTAGCGGATCAGCACCGGCGAAATTTCGAACATTGGTTCACCCCACTCGGTATCGAGGTACTAACGCTTACGGGCCGGCTGACCCCAAAACAGCGCAAGTCGATCATCGAGCAAATTGCACAAGGCCAAGCTTGTCTCATCGTCGGTACCCATGCGCTCTTTCAAGACGATGTCAAATACCCCAAACTCGGCCTGATCATCGTGGACGAACAGCATCGCTTTGGCGTTCATCAGCGCCTGGCGTTGAGGGATAAGGGCGCCGATGGGGTAACGCGGCCGCATCAATTGATCATGACCGCCACACCGATCCCGAGAACGCTGGCGATGACGGCATACGCCGACCTCGATATATCGGTATTGGACGAACTACCGCCAAATCGAAAACCCGCCCGAACTGCCGTGATCCCGGATTCACGCCGCGACGAAGTCGTACGACGGATAGCGCACGCGTGCGCAGAGAACCGTCAGGCGTACTGGGTGTGCCCACTGATCGACGAATCCGATCTGCTCGAAGCGCAGGCCGCGACCGATACGCTCACCCGTTTGGTTGAAGCACTCCCAGACTTGAGAATAAGCCTTGTTCACGGCCGCCTGTTGGAAAAGGAAAAATCCGAGGCAATGCGGGCATTTGCGGCACACGAACTGGATCTACTGGTCGCTACGACCGTAATCGAGGTCGGGGTCGACATTCCCAATGCAAGCCTGATGGTCATCGAAAACGCTGAACGCCTCGGCCTATCCCAATTACATCAGCTCCGCGGCCGTATCGGCCGCGGAGCCGACACCGCG
>DAOWDI010000163.1 GCA_030639105.1 Gammaproteobacteria bacterium
CGGTCAAGTTACAAGGCTTAGTAGCTGGTATAACGCTCGCCCACACGCTCCTCTCCACCGAGGCGCGCCGCGATATCGCCCTCGATGTCGCGGGCGACCCGTGCTTTATAATGCAGCGGATCCCAGTAATTGTCGTCGCTGCGCGTGATCGGTGAATCGATCATATAATCCATCACCCCGAACCGGCGCCGAGCTGCAAGCGCCAGGATCCTCGCCTTGCACTCGCGGTACGACGCCTCACCGCGCTGCAGGTAGTAGCCATGCATCGGTGCGAACAAGAGCAGCCTAACCGCACCTTTCGGTGTTGTATCGAGCAACTCATCGAGCAACTCGTGGCTCGCATAATGCCAGCCGGGCTGTTCGCGGCGCGGTATGACATCAGGCGCTCGCCGTTGACTTGGCGGCCCCTTCGGATACAAGCGCCGACCCACGGCCGCAATATCGTAGGTCCCGGTGTCCGCGGTGAAGTCCTTATAACCATTCGTCTCGTACTTCGCCTCTCGATTGCCGGTGATATATTCGATTAGCCGAACCGTATTTTCCAGCGCCTTGTCATTGAATAGGTACAAGAGATCGTTCCACGGGTTATCGTCGTACATCCATTCCGGAAACGCGCGGAAGGTGTACTTCTCGTATGACGCCCCGCGTTTGCACCAGCTATCGTCGATGCCGACGATGACAGTCTTCGTCTCGGGGTGGTGACGCACGAACAGTTCGTGGATCCGCGTCTGCTCGTAGGCGGTCGCCGAGTTCATCGCGAGATTGACGAAATACGCGCCGGTCAACTCGTCGAGGATCTCCGGGTTCAGCAGCCGCAGGGTCGACGACCCGATGATCACGCTGTCGAAACGTGGGTCGCGCGCGAGCGCGGGATAGGCAAAACGCTGGTTGGTACTGATCGGCGCACGCTCCAGCGGCAGCGAGAAGGGGACGTTTTGATAGGGATCGACCAGCAGGATCAGCGCATAGACGAACGCAACCAGGACGGTAAAGCTCGTGATCGCGGTGCGGAGAAACTTATCCCAGCTCATGAAACTCAGAACTGGAAGTAGATGAATTCCAAGCCGCGGCCCTGTCCGACCCGCAGGGTAACGAGAAACAAACCGCAGGCGGCTGCAATCGCGAACCGTCGCTTGAACAGATCCGGTTTTTTCGAGACCGCAACGTTGGTCGGCCCCGCCACCGCAAAGAGCGCACCGATAAACACATATCCGATATCATCGAGGTCGACTCCCGCCGCCTGAAATCCGGCGAACCCCGACATGGCTGTGAGGAAGCTTGCGGCGACATGGAAGCTTTCGGCGCGAAACAATACCCAGCCCGCGATGACGAAGAACATCGTCAGCAGCCACGCGATCACCGGCGGTAACCGCCAAACGCCGCGGCTCCAGGTACGGTTAATGCAGATCGCCGCCCCATGCAGTGCGCCCCAGGCGATGAACGTCCAGCCCGCGCCGTGCCACAGTCCGCACAACAGCATGGTGGCCATCACCGTCCCGTAGGTTCGCACAAGGCTACCGCGGTTGCCCCCGAGCGGGATGTAGACGTAGTCGCGCAGGAAGCTCGATAAGGTCATGTGCCAGCGCCGCCAGAACGCGCGGATATCAAGTGCCCGATACGGTGCATCAAAGTTCAGCGGGAGGCTGAGCCCGAACATCGCGCCAAGCCCGATCGCCATATCGGAGTAGGCGGAAAAATCGAAATAGAGCTGCAGCGTATAGGCGAGCGTGGCAAGCCACGATTCGCCGAAGGATATTACCTGCCCGGCCGCTACCGCATCGAACCCCGCATCGGCGATCGGCGCCAGTTCGTCGGCAAAGAAGACCTTTTTGAGCAGCCCCAAGGTAAACAACACCAAACCGCGTGAAACCTGCTCGGCCAATCCGTCGCGCCAGGGCGAGTCGGCGAATTGGCCGATCAGTTGATTGTGGCGGACGATAGGACCCGCAATGAGCTGCGGGAAGAAACTGACGAACGCAGCGTACTCGATCAAGCCATAAGTCGGCGCATTACCGCGCCAGCGGTCGATGAGATAGGAGACCTGCTGAAAAGTAAAGAAACTGATCCCGAGGGGCAGGATGATATTCCACGGCTCATGCGCTACACCGGCGGCGTCCAGGATGTTCTCGGCGAAAAAATTAACGTACTTGAACAGGCCGAGTACGGACAGATTGAGCGCAACCCCAACTACGAGGATCCATGCGCGTGGCAGCGCGGCTTGGATGCGGACTACCGACCACGTCATCACAATCATCCCGGCCAGTAGCGGTACGAAGCGGGGATCCCACCAGGCGTAAAACCCTATCGAAGCGACTGTCAGGACCGTGATCCGTGCCGCGTAGGATGCCGCGAACGTGTAGTAGACGATTAAGCAGAGCGGCAGGAAGAATAGCAGGAACGGTTGGGATGAGAACAGCATGGGGACCGCTTGGGTAAACCAAATACAGCCATTTATAATGTTTGTTTATCCGTAGTGCGTCCATAGCCGCAATACCTTTACAAGACGGTCCGTGTCTAATACTTGATAAACGAGCCTGTGCTGAATATTGATGCGTCGTGAATAGGCGCCAGAGAGATCTCCCACTAATTTCTCAAAGGGCGGTGGATTTTGATAGGGATCGACCTTGATTATCTGAAGTAATTCTATCGCCTTCTCTTGCAATCCCGATTTAGCCAATCTCATCGCATCTTTCCGTGCTTGTTTCGTATAGATTACGGTCCACTTCACCAATCAAGTTCCGTGGAACAATCTTCTATTTGTTCCGTCAACCCTGTTTTTATCGATTCCCTCATTCCTGGCACGGCTAGCAAAAAAAGAGTTTCCTTTACAGCGTTCCAATCACCCTCAGAGAGGAGCACGGCATTTCCACGCTTGCCGGTAATTACAATCGGCTCGTGCGTTTCCGTCGTTTCGTCAATCAGCTTGTAGAGCTTGGACCTTGCTTCGGTCACGTTGAGAATGGTCATGGAAATTACCTTTTTATTCACCGTACGTATTTACGTACGGTGTGTCAATATCTTTTTTGAGTATCACGCTTGCTCACCGGCTGCTGAGGAGCGTTATCATGCGATAGTTCGACTGCAAGCACCCTCACGGGTATGGCGGTGATCAGCGCCCGATGCAGTAGTAAGAGAACCCGAGCTCTTCCATGCGACTACGTTCGTATACGTTCCTCAAATCGACGAAGGTCGGGGTGCGCATTTTGACCTTGCCGCGCTTCAGATCGAGTCCGCGGTACAGGTTCCACTCGGTCATCAGCAGCACCGCATCCGCGCCGTCGAAAACCTCATAGAGATTGTCGCAGTAGGTGACCTCACCCGGCAGCAAGGTGCGCGCCTCCGCCATCCCCTGTGGGTCGTGCACCTTTACGTTCGCACCCTTCTCCATGAGTGCGGGCAGGATCGACAGCGCCGGCGCATCGCGCATGTCATCGGTTTCGGGTTTGAACGTCAACCCCAGCACGCCGACCGTTTTGTCCGCCTCCGACCCGCCGAGCGCTTCACGCACCTTCTTGATCATCCGCGCCTTTTGCGCGGCGTTGACTTCGATAACGGCCTCGACGATACGGCTGGAGGTATCGTGCTCCTGCGCGATCCGGACCAATGCCTGGGTATCCTTGGGAAAACACGAGCCGCCGTAACCAGGTCCGGGATGAAGGAATTTCGGGCCGATGCGCTTATCCATGCCCATGCCCCTGGCGACTGCGTGCACGTCCGCACCGACGGCCTCGCACAACATCGACATCTCATTGATAAAGCTGATCTTGGTGGCGAGAAAGGCATTGGAGGCATATTTGATCAGCTCGGCACTCTCGAGTCCGGTAAATAAGATCGGTGCCTCGATGAGATTAAGCGGCCGGTAAAGTTCGCGCAGCAATTTCTCCGCACGCTCGCTCTCGGCGCCGATCACAACCCGGTCGGGTCGCATGAAGTCGGATATCGCCGCTCCCTCGCGCAGAAATTCTGGATTCGAGGCGACATCGAAGTCGGCTTTGGCATTGGTCTCGCGAATAATGCGTTGGACGTTGCGTGCCGTACCGACGGGCACCGTGGACTTATCCACGATCACCGTAAAGCCGCGCAGGTGGGGTGCGACCTGTCTCGCTGCCTCGTAGACGAAACTCAGATCGGCGAAACCGTCACCGCGGCGGCTCGGTGTGCCGACCGCAATGAAGATCAGATCGGCCTTAGGGGCGGCCGCGCCCAGATCCGTGGTGAATTGCAAACGGCCGTCACCCACATTGCTCGCGACAAGCTCGTCGAGCCCCGGTTCGTAGATCGGGATTTGGCCCGCGAGCAGCTTGGCAACCTTCGACTCATCGACATCGACACAGGTCACATTGGCGCCGAATTCCGCGAAACATGTCCCCGAGACAAGTCCAACATAGCCGCTCCCGATCATGACTACATTCATTGATTCAGAGTCTCCAGTGGGTAATGTTCCGTGGTCGGGTGCCGCGATCGAGTCGCGCCTTGACGTCTATCACAATGCCTGCGCCGTCCCGCAAATGGTGGGTGATCCCTGCCCAGCCCGCCTCTATATAAGCCGCGTGCGGTACCGCCAGCACGACGGCGTCGGCCTTGGCCAGTTTTTCATGGGTGAGCAAATCGATACCGTATTCTTCGCGTGCTTCCCCGGCGCTGGCGTAAGGGTCGTGGATCTGTACCTCGACGCCGTATTCACGCAGCGAGGCAACGATATCGATCACCCGCGTGTTACGTAGATCCGGCACGTCTTCCTTGAAGGTAAAGCCGAGTACGGTGACGACGCTCCCTTTGACCACCAGACCCGCGTTGATCATGAGCTTCACGGTCTGGTTGGCGACATAGCCGCCCATATCGTCATTGATGCTGCGACCGGCCAGAATGACCTGCGGTATATAACCGGTGATCTGCGCCTTGTGGGTCAGGTAGTACGGGTCGACGCCGATACAATGACCACCGACGAGGCCCGGATCGAATTTGAGAAAGTTCCATTTCGTCCCGGATGCCGCCAGGACATCGCGCGTGTCGATCCCCATGCGGTGAAAGATCAAAGCGAGTTCGTTCATGAGCGCGATGTTCAGGTCGCGCTGCGTATTTTCGATCACCTTCGCGGCCTCGGCGACCTTGATGGTCGCGGCACGATGAACCCCGGCGGTAACGACACTTTCGTATACCCGCGCGACGATCTCCAGGACCTCGGTATTTTGCCCCGCGACAACTTTTGTTATCCGGCTAAAGGTGTGCTCCTTATCTCCCGGATTGATGCGCTCTGGCGAGTAGCCGACAAAAAAATCACGCCCGCACGTCAATTGGGAGCAGCGTTCAAGTACGGGGACGCATTCTTCTTCGGTGGCGCCC
>DAOWDI010000075.1 GCA_030639105.1 Gammaproteobacteria bacterium
TGGCCCAGGTCAGCCCCGCCCGACTCGCACGCTCGGCACCGTTATTCTACGCCGTTGGGATTATGTTATTGGCTGCGGTGTTCCTATTCGGCAGCGGGCGCGGCGCCCAGCGATGGTTGCATCTGGGCGTCGTTCAATTCCAGCCCTCCGAGATAATGAAGATAGCCGTACCCCTTACCGTTGCCTGGTTTCTTTACGATAAGGTATTGCCGCCGAATCTACGTACGACAATAATCGCCTTGTTGCTGGTGCTCGTCCCCGGATTTATTATCATCGAGCAGCCAGATTTGGGTACCGCGTTGTTGGTGATGGCGGCTGGCTTGTTCGCGCTGTTCTTTGCGGGCGTTAGTTGGCGGTGGATAGGCTTGGCAGCCGCCTTAGGGTTGTGCGCGGCACCGTTGGCGTGGATGCTGATGCACGATTACCAGCGTCAGCGGGTCCTCACCCTGTTTGACTCACAGCAGGATCCGCTCGGCGCCGGCTACCACATTATCCAGGCTACTATCGCGGTGGGATCGGGCGGCTTGTCCGGCAAGGGCTGGTTAAACGGGACCCAATCGCATCTTGAATTCCTGCCGGAGCGCGCTACTGATTTTATATTCGCCGTGTACTGCGAAGAGTTTGGCTTTATCGGCGTCATCGTCATGCTCGCTGCCTATGCACTTGTTCTCGCGCGCGGCCTGCGCATCGCCATGAATGCACAAGATAGCTTTGGTCGCCTCCTCGCCGCCAGTCTGACACTGACACTATTCATCTACATTTTTGTCAATATGGGCATGGTCACCGGACAATTGCCAGTCGTTGGCGTGCCGCTGCCGCTGGTCAGCTATGGTGGGACCTCGTTAGTGACTATTCTGACGGGTTTGGGTATCCTGATGTCCATTCAGACTCATCGGCGGTTTATTGCATAACCTTAAAAGAGTTACAGAGGCTATTTAATAGTTATGTTTAATAAGTTCATAGGCTTATCCGTGATCCTCCTAGGTGCTGGCGGGATGGCGCAAGGTAGCGAATTGGATAAGCTGGCGGTTGATGCTTTTGTCGTCGAAATGGTCGCCGAACACCAATTTGACGCAGCAGAACTGAATCGGGCATTTCGCGGGGCTAAGCGATCCGAGCGCATCTTGAAGGCCATGTCCCGCCCCGCCGAGAAAGCCAAACCGTGGTACGAATATCGCAAGCATTTCTTAACACAACAACGCATCAATGCCGGCATCGATTTCTGGAATATCAACGCAAAGACCTTGGAGGAAGCAATAGAAGTTTACGGTGTTCCAGCGGAAATAGTCGTGGCAATCATCGGTATCGAAACCGCCTATGGTCGAATCACCGGCCGTGACCGGGTGATCGATGCGTTGGCGACGCTTGCTTTCCATTATCCCGATCACAATACAAAACGGATGGACTATTTCCGCGAACAACTGCGGCATCTTTTCTTGATGAGTCGAGAGCAGGATCTCGATCCTTTAAGTTTGTTCGGGTCGTACGCAGGCGCCATGGGGATCCCCCAATTCATGCCCGAGAGCTACCGGAAATTCGCCGTCGATTTCAATAACGATGGGCAGCGCAATATCTGGAAAGATCGGACGGATGCGATTGGAAGTGTCGCGAATTATCTAAAGTCGCATGGTTGGGATCGTGGAAAGTCGATTGTCATTGCGGCCTTGGCCGACGAGGCGGAGGTGCGGAGGCTGTTGTCCGACAGTCTCAAACCGCACCGCCGAATCAGCGAGTTTGGCCGGCTCGGCGTAGCTACGGGTGCCCACAGCACTGATGACCTTGCGGCACTGTTTGTTCTGCAAGGCGAATCAGCACGGGAATACTGGCTGGCGTTAAACAATTTCTATGTGATTATGCGTTACAACCCGCGTACCAAATATGCCATGGCAGTGGTAAAGCTTGCCGAGGCGATCCGTGACGCCCGCAACGGACCTCTATCATAAGCGCATGCTCCGCCGACGCTTTCGGGTCGGGTTTGCTGGTGGGGTGTGCCTCCTTCTGGCCAGTTGTGGCGTCATCGTTGAACGTGATGCGCCGGGGCACAAGCTGGACGTCGATGAGATCGCCGATGCCGTTCCTCGCGATGAACCGCGAAGCCGGTATGGAAACCCGGATTCTTATACAGTTCTCGGTAAGCGCTACCGTACGCTGAAATCGAGCCTCGGATTTGAAGAACGCGGCATTGCCTCTTGGTACGGCAAGAAATTTCACGGGCATAAGACTTCGAGCGGCGAAATCTATGATATGTACAAAATGACGGCTGCGCATAAGCACTTACCGCTGCCAACGTATGTGAAGGTGACAAATCTAGAAAACGGCCGTGACGCAATTCTCAGAGTTAACGATCGTGGCCCTTTCCATGATAATCGGGTTATCGATTTATCATATGCCGCCGCACTCAAACTCGGTATGGTGGAAAAAGGTACGGCGTTTGTTCAGCTTAGTACCGTCAACAACGCCTCAATACGGCTTGTGTCCGCCGCGCGGGCGAAGCCCCCAACCGACGGACACTTGAGCTTGTATTTGCAGATCGGGGCATTTAATGAACGCGGTAATGCTCAGCGCTTATCGGAACACGTGGCCCGGTATCTGCCGGAGAACATCAGGATCCATGAAGGAAACAGCAGCGACAGCTCAGTTTATCGCGTCCAGGTAGGTCCGATCGCCAGCGTCGATCTGGCCGATCGCTTGGTTGACTCGTTGTTTAGCCTCGGCATCAACGATCACCATTTCGTCAGCAACTAGCCATGCATCTACCAGACCGTGGCCGACGTGCGATCTGAACCTATTCGGTCAGCTACTTATGCAAAACGTCAGACTTAACATCCTATGCTTGTTCTGGTTCACTTTATTCCTGTGTGGTGGGAATGCGGCGGCCGCCGAGGGTTTCCCCGGTGTGCCGGCACCGCCGAAATTGGGCATTAGCTCGTTTATCCTCGTCGATTTCATAACGGGCACGGTGCTTGGGGAACAAGATGCTGATGCTCGATCCGAGCCGGCAAGCCTGACCAAAATTATGGCGTCCTATGTCGCCGCCGAGGCATTGGCGTCTGGGGCAATCGCCCTTAATGACACGACGACCGTGAGTGAGAAGGCATGGCGCATGGAAGGCTCTCGCATGTTCATAGAAGTGAATAAGCAAGTCACGGTCGACGAACTTCTCCAAGGCGTGATAATTCAATCCGGGAACGATGCTAGTGTGGCGCTCGCCGAACACATATCGGGGTCTGAGGAAGTGTTCGCAACGGTAATGAATCATGCCGCGGCGCGCTTAGGGATGATCAATTCGAGCTTCACAAACAGCACGGGATTACCCGATCCCGGAACCTATTCAACGGCTCGTGACCTTGCGCTCCTTGCGCGGGCGTTCATCCGTGATTTCCCGGACATCTATCGGCGTTTTGCGGAGAAAGAGTATACCTATGCGGATATACGTCAATTCAATCGTAACCGACTTCTCGCCCGGGACTCTTCGGTTGATGGTATTAAGACCGGTCATACCGAAGCGGCCGGATATTGCCTGGTTTCATCCGCCGAGCGCGGCGAGATGAGATTGGTCGCCGTCGTTATGGGCGCACAATCCGATGCGGCCCGGACTGAGGCAAGCCAGGCCCTGTTGAATTATGGATTCCGATTTTTCGAAACACGAAAGATATATAGTGCCGGCGATGCTGTGGCATCTGCCAA
>DAOWDI010000053.1 GCA_030639105.1 Gammaproteobacteria bacterium
CCGACGCGCTGGCCGCAAAACGGTTCCTCAGTGCCCAACTCGCAACTCGCCCGAGTGAGGCGTTCTGCGCGTTATTTCTCGATACCCGTCACCGTGTAATCACCTTTGAAACCTTGTCTGTCGGTACGATCGACAACGCCACGGTCCACCCACGGGAAGTCCTCAAGCGGGTTCTCGAAATCAATGCCGCCGCGGTGATCTTCGCCCATAATCACCCCTCGGGCGTATCTGAGCCGAGCGCCGCCGATAGGAGCTTGACGCAGAGACTCTGTGCCGCCTTGAAACTGATCGACGTGCGGGTTCTCGACCATCTGGTTGTCGCGGCGGGAGAAATTGCGTCTTTCGCCGATCTGGGGTTGCTTGACTGACGGGATGAGGCGGGATCGATGGTACCGTGCCGCGACTTGGCCTGTCCGGAAAAACCCGCTAGAATTGCCTCCGTTTAAGCAAAAGTGTGAAAAAAACGATGTCTCGTGTTTGTCAGGTCACCGGGAAACGCCCCGTCGCCGGAAACAATGTGTCCCATGCGCACAACAAGACGCGCCGGCGCTTTCTACCCAATCTTCAAGTGCACCGGTTCTGGATTGAAAGCGAGCAACGCTGGGTAAAACTGCGGATCAGTACGAAGGGCCTGCGCATCATCGACAAACTCGGCATCGATCAGGTCCTGCGTGATATCCGCGCGAAAGGTGTGAAGGTGTAAAGAGGCAAGCATTATGCAGGAGAAAATCAAACTCGTGTCTTCAGCCGGCACGGGCCACTATTACACGACGACAAAGAACAAGCGCACGCACCCCGAAAAAATGGAGCGCAAGAAATACGACCCCGTCGTCCGCAAACACATCATGTATAAGGAATCGAAGATCAAATAGACCATTTTTCGGTCTGACGATAAAAAGCCCGCTTGACGCGGGCTTTTTGATGAGACGACCAGCCTCCTTGGCAAGTGTGGCTGCGTCGCGAATAATACCACTTCGATGGGGGACGACACCTTACTCGCCGCACGGGACCTTACGCGCTATTACCACGGGCGCAAGGTCCTATACGGTATTGACCTAGAGCTGCGCCGCGGGGAAGTCTTGGGTTTTCTCGGACCCAATGGTGCGGGAAAGTCGACGACCATGAACATCTTATGCGGCGTCCTCGCACCGCACGGCGGGAAAGTCAGTATCTGCGGCTACGATCTAATGCGCGAGCCGCTAAGCGCAAAACGCCGGCTCGGCTACCTGCCGGAGATCCCGCCTCTGCATCTCGATGCCACGGTCGATGAATATCTACGGTTTTGTGCCCACCTGCGGGGCCTGCGAGCACAAGAAACCAACGCCGCCGTCGACAAGGCCAAGCGTGACTGCGATCTGGGCGAGGTCGCCGCGCGTCTGATCGGCAATCTCTCAAAAGGGTTTCGGCAGCGCGTTGGGATCGCCCAAGCGCTACTGCATCAACCCGCCGTAGTGATCCTGGACGAACCGACGAGCGGCCTCGACCCCAATCAGATCCGCGCCGTGCGTAAGACAATTCAGGACTTGGCCCACAACCACGCGGTCATCTTGTCGACACATGTGCTGTCCGAGGCCCAGACCTTGTGTAGCCGCGTCGCTATTCTTCACCATGGCCGTATCGCGTTTAATCGCTGTATCGGCGAGGAGGACGACATCTTACGTTTGCGTTTCACCAACGCCGAAGCGGCGCCCGATTGGGAGCGCATCGATGGCGTGCACAGCGGTGAATCGTCGGGACCCGGCCGTTACCGACTCCGCGTGGATAATTTCGATCTTGCTGCTGAGTCTATTTGCCGGCTCGCGGTCGAACATGGCTGGGGACTGCGTGAATTATCCCGCGACACCTCTCCGCTGGAGCAGGTCTTCGTGGACCTCACCTGCAACGACCCCGTTGAATCAACATGATTTGGACCATCGCCAAACGCGAGGCCACCTCGCTATTTCGCACGCCGTTAGCATGGTCGCTATTGAGCGTAGTGCAGCTCGTGCTCGCCTACCAGTTTCTCACCCAAATCGAGATCTATCTGCAGTTCGAAGACAAATTGCGCGCCATGCCCGAAGCACCGGGTATCACGGAAGTGATCATTTCACCAATCCTGGGACTAAGCGCCATACTCATGCTGTTTGTGATCCCGGTGCTCACCATGTCCAGCTTGAGCGGCGAGCGCCGCAACGGAACCCTGACGCTGTTGTATAGTTCGCCGATCACTTCGAGACAAATTGTCGCTGGTAAATTCCTCGGCCTCTGGGCCTTACTCACGGTCATCTGGGTGATCGCCGCGCTGATGCCGTTGACCTTGATGTGGGGCGCCCCCGTCGATCTGGGCGTCTATCTTTCAGGGCTGCTCGCGCTCATGATGCTCATGACGGCCTATGCCGGCATCGGACTGATGTTCTCAGCGATGTTTGCGCAACCGGCGGTCGCCGCCATCGCGACCTTTGGCATCCTGGCCGGCCTTTGGTTGATCGACTGGGCGACACACCTCCAACAGGAGGCCGGATTGTTAAGCTATGTGTCGAGCCTCAACCATTTTCAGCGCCTGGCGCGAGGCCTGATTGATTCCACCGATCTAAGCTATTTCGCGATTATTACGGCCGTATCACTGTATCTAACCGCCTGGCGTCTTGACGGTGACCGCAAACCCCTCTGAAACATCACGATGGCCGGCACGCGCCCGGCACGCGCTGCGCCTTCTCGCGGCACTTGCCAGTGCCGTCGCGCTCGCCTGGTATAGTATGGACACCTCTATAAGCATCGACGTGACCCGGGCGCAAACCCATACGCTGTCGACGGCGAGCCTGAGCGTCCTTGAAACCTTGCCGGCACCGATCGCATTTACGGCCTACCTGGCACCGAACCATGCACTGCGCAAACAAGCGGAACACCTTATCGACCGCTACCGCCGCCACCGGGGCGACATCAGCTTCGACTACGTCGATCCCGCGAGCGAACCACAACGGGTGCGCGCCGAGGGGATCCGCGGCGGTGAGATGGTCATCGAAAGCGCCGGGCGCAGCGAACAAACCACGGTGTACAGCGAGCAGGCAATCACCGAAGCGTTGGCGCGTCTTGCTCGAGCCTCGGACCGGTGGATCGCCTTCGTTACCGGCCACGGAGAACGCAGTCCAAGGCGCGGCGCGAACCACGATATCTCCGCTTGGGCAACGGTGTTGGAGAAAAGAGGCTTCAAGGTGCAAGAAATCAATCTCGCCGAGTACCGGGGCGTGCCCGACAATACCGCCGTGCTCGTGATCGCGAGTCCGCAACTGGATTTTCAGCCCGCCGAAGTCGGCGCCATCACCGATTATCTAGAGACGGGAGGTAATCTCTTGTGGTTCACCGAGCCGGACGCGCCGCCGGGATTAGAGGGGCTGGCGCACGCGGTCGGGTTCGAACATATCCCGGGCACGGTCGTAGATCCGGTTACCGTAGCCCACGGGGTCGATAACCCCGCGTTCTTGCTGCTCAGCCGGTACGCACGGCACCCGGCGACAGCCGATTTCAACTACACGACCGTCCTATTTTATGCCGCGGCCATCCATGATCGGGCGCCATCGGGGTGGGCAGCGACCCGCCTGATCTACAGTGGCGAGAGCGCGTGGAGTGAAACCGAGGCGATCGAGGGCAACGTCGAATACAACGACGGCACCGATCGCATGGGACCCCTGGTGCTGGCGCTCGCGTTATCGCGCGCGCTCGGTGAGGATGAACAACGAGTCATCGTCGTCGGTGATGGGGACTTCCTTGCCAACGCCTATCTACAGAACAGCGGAAATCAGGATCTCGGTGTCCGCTTCATCGAGTGGCTGGCCCGCGACGACTTGATGATCACGGTGCCGAGCCGGGCCGCCGAGGACAATGCCCTTCGCTTAAAGGATTGGCACAAAGCGGTGATCGGGTTTACTTTTTTGTTCGGTTTGCCCGGCGCATTCGCCGTCAATGGTTTGTTCATCTGGTGGCGCCGGCGGCGTGCCTGAATTACCCGAAGTCGAAACTACGCGCCACGGCATCGACCATGCGCTGAGCGGGCGCAGGGTCTTGGCCGTCCACATACGTAACCCACGGCTGCGTTATCCCGTA
>DAOWDI010000208.1 GCA_030639105.1 Gammaproteobacteria bacterium
AGCGGCACTGGAAGATCTGGGCTACGAAGTCAACTATGCCGCCGTCGATGCGTATATCCTACCCATCGCTTTGCGCCTGGCTGAGATGGGCCTAAGCGCGGTCCGCGCCGCGGACCACGGTGGGCACGGCATGATGTTTATTCCGGATCGGGAGGTCCTGCCGCCGAGTGCGTTCGTTGGTTAGGACATCGTGGGCAGTGTGCAGGCGAAGGCTGCCTCTTCGGACCCATCCGCGGGGAACTCGGTCGTGATCACCGGTTCGAGCACCGCAGACTAGCAAGAACTGGGGCCGCTGGTATGCGGATGCGGTGGCCCGAGAATTCGAACTACGCGGCTTCTATTTGGTACACAAGCGTTTCATGTTGGATCGCGCATTGGACCTGTTTTCCCACGAGATGGTGCAGCCGCGACTATGACCTCTCGACACAAGACCGTATCCTTATGCTAGTCCGCTTTACGGACGGAGGCAGCCGTACGATGAGTGAACTGTTCAAGCCGTCTGGCGTCATTACGATCACCACCGATTTCGGTCACCGCGGACCGTTCGTCGGAACGATGAAGGGCGTCATTCTCAATCGTTATCCGAGCGCCAAGATCATCGATCTGACCCATGAAGTCTATGTGCATTGGCCGGCGGAGGCGGGATTCTGGCTGGAGCGGTCATTCCGATATTTCCCGGCCGGCACGGTTCACCTCGCCGTCGTCGACCCGGGTGTCGGGACCGACAGATCGGTGTTGCTCGTGGTTGGCGCGGGGCATGCGTTTCTCGCCCCGGACAATGGCCTGTTGGCCGGCGTGATCGAGGCGATAGATGCGACCGTGATCAAAGTGGAAGAGGGGCATATTGCACGTTTTGCATTGGGATCAGTAAGTGCAACGTTCCACGGACGCGATATATTTGCGCCCCTTGCCGGCGAACTCGCATCCGGTAATACATCCCCGGCGAAGCTCGGGCGCCCGACACTAGATTACATCCCATCCCTCATCGAACCGCCGGAGAGTCGTGGCGGCGCACTCCATGGTATGGTTATCACGACGGACGATTTTGGCAACCTGATAACCAATATAGAGGCGCAGGCACTGGCGCCATTCAGGCAGCCCGTGGTACATGCGGGGGGTCATGATATCGTACTCCTGCGCACCTATGCGGATGTCGCCCCGGGAGATTTGCTGGCGTTGGTCAATTCTTATGGCGTCGTGGAGATCGCTTGCGCCGAGCAAAGCGCCGCCGAGCTTCTTGGTCTCGGTCGCGGCGCGCCGGTTGCCGTAGTCGAGGGCGATAGCGATAGGCGGGAATAGTTACCTACGCTACACCCACCTGATCGAATGGGATAACATTGGCCTCCCCGACTATCCGGCGTTATCCACGGGTCATCAATTCGTTATCTTCTAATGAGCGTTCTCGGTTGGATCATCGCCTTTAGTGTCATCGGCAGCCTCCTCAGCGTTGGTACCGCCGCGGCTTATCTACTGTTGGCGGAGCAGACCCGGAATCGAAGTCTGTCAATGCTGGTCAGCTTCGCCACTGGCGTCCTGCTCGGCGTGGCCTTCATTCATCTCCTGCCGCACGCACTCGATCACGAGGCGGCGCGAGGTTCAAGCACGATCATGGCGACCGTTCTAGCTGGTATTCTTGTATTTTTTCTCCTTGAGAAAGCATTGATATGGCGTCATGCGCATCACCATGGTTACGATGGCGCACATGAACATCATGGTGCGAAATCGGCTGGGCCTCTAATCGTCGTTGGCGATACGTTTCATAATTTCCTCGACGGAATATTGCTGACGGCGGCATTCGTCACCGATGTCCATCTCGGGATCGTGACCGGGTTCGCCTTGATCGCCCACGAGATCCCACAGGAACTAGGGGATTTCGCCATATTACTCAACAGCGGGCTGTCACGTTTTCACGCATTTGTCCTCAACGGAATATCGAGCCTCGCAATGGTCATTGGTGCGCTGCTCTCGTGGTGGGGGATCCAATATGTACAAGCGCTATTGCCTTATATACTTGCGTTTACCGCCGCAAGTTTTATCTATATTGCGGTTGCTGATTTGATCCCGACTCTCCACCGCGGTGTCCGCGTAAAGGATACCGTTGCGCAATTGGCCCTCATCAGCGCCGGGATCCTGTTGATTATCGCTTTTCAGCATGCCGAGGTAGGCTGAGCGTGTTCCTTCGCGCACCGGACCGGGTAACCCGCGGAACCCTCATTAGGCTCCTCAACCCGTAGGATCAAACGAATGAACATCGATGCTCTCGATATGGAGCGCCTGCGGCTTCGCACTGGCGAAAAATGGACGCACTACCCGCCGGATATTTTGCCGTCATGGGTGGCGGATATGGATTTTGAAATTGCCGATCCGATCCGTGCCGCGATCGAATGCCGTCTGTCGGTCTCGGATTGCGGCTATCCGATCCCGGTTGAGCGTAGCCCGATGGCGGAGATATTGAGTGCGCGGGTGGCAGAACGCTTCGATTGGCGGATCTCTCCCGGCCAGGTCGATCTATTCACCGATGTGGTTCAGGCCATCTATTTCGGACTCCTGGCGCTGGCCGATGAGGGCGAAGGTGTCATCATTCAGACGCCGATTTATCCGCCTTTTATCAGCGCGACAAATTCGACGCGGCGCCGGTTGGTGTTATGTCCACTGCGCACGAGCCCCGGCGGCTTCGAGATCGATTTCGATCAACTACTAGACCAAGTCGAACCAAGCACTCGGATCCTGTTGTTGTGTAATCCGCATAACCCAAGCGGCCGGTGCTTCTCGCGCGGCGAACTCGAGGGTCTTGCCGGCATCGCCTTAGACAAGGACCTTGCGATCATTTCGGATGAGATCCATGCCGACCTCGTATTCGAACCTTGCCGCCACATTCCGATCGCCAGCCTCTCGCCAGAGGTCGCCGAGCGTACCGTGACCCTCATGTCGGCGAGCAAGGCATTCAATATTGCCGGGATCCGCCTGGCCTTCGCGGTCTTCGGTGGAGATGCGATCAGAAAACAATTTGCGAAGATCCCGCGGCATCTACGCGGGGGTGTATCCGCGCTCAGCATTGCCGCGGTGACCGCGGCCCTGACCGAGGGTCAGCCTTGGCTCGACGAGATCTTGGTCTATCTACGGGCGAACCGCGATTTTCTCAGCCGCCATGCGAGTGTCAATTGGCCGCGGGCGGTGCATTATCCACCGGAAGCTACCTACCTTGGATGGTTCGATTTTCGTGGCTATGAACTGTCGCCAAACCCCTATGTTTTTTTCCTCGAACGCGCCAAGGTGGCGCTCGGAGACGGGGCTCAATTTGGCGATCCGGGTCGCGGGTTCGTACGCTTGAATTTCGCCACCTCACGCCCCATCCTGGAGCAGATCACCGGCAGGATGGACGAGGCGCTAGCGGCGCGGTGACCGGGTAGCTAGCGGTCCGGGCCGTGAAGAGACAGTCTTTTGGCACCTTCGAAAACGTGCTGTCGGCGCCTATTGACGGTGTACCCATTTCAGCAAAGCGTTTTGGATTTCAATCCCGGGCCCGCGATGTACATTATTGTGGTTGAGCAGCAGTACGACCGTATAGGTAGTCCCGCTTGCCGCGACGACATATCCAGCGATTGCGACGACGTCGTCCAAACGGCCGGTCTTGAGGTGCATTCGACCTGCCTCCGGCTGCCCGCGGAATCGTCGTCTTGTGGTTCCGTCCAGGCCGTTGATGGACATAGAGGCAATAAATTCCGGCATGTATGGGTCGCGGTAGGCATGGCGTAGCAGGCCGTTCATCAATTCTGTGGTGATCCGCGTATCCCGGGACAGGCCGGCGCCATTGTCGATGGCCAAGTCGGCGTCATCGAGGCCGCTTTGCTTCAGGTATTCACGCAGCACTTCGATCCCCTGCTCCTTGGTCACGGGCGGGTCGAACTTCGATACCGCGAGCGAATAAAGCAGCAAGCGCGTCATCACGTTGTTGCTCCACTTATTGACTGCCCGGAGGATCTCGGCGAGTGGCGGTGAGCGCCAAACGACGAGCGGCCGTTTTTTCGGCGGCGCAAGCCCTTCGCGGAACCCGCCAGAAATAGTGCCTCCCCAATGACCCCACAGTTGCTGAAAGGTCCCAAATGCATACGATGCGGGCTGCAATACGCTGCGATGCATCGAATACGATCGGCATGCTGATGGAAACGATCCCGAAAAGACGACGCGATCGGCGGGAGCAGGATCCGGTATGTCCATTTTTATACCAAAATGGTATCCACGGCACGGGCCTTTCTTTATCGATAGGTGATTCGTAATGTTGAGATTAGGCAGTGCCGGGTGTGTGCGGATCCGAACTGTCCGGCCGTCTCCAGCCGGTGCAAATTGAAATTCGACGGCGTTGAAATTAACCAGCGCCGCGTTCGGGATCACGTTGTAGAGCCGGTACGGCTGACGGTCGAACGCGGCTGGGTCCAGATCAGGTATTGCGAAATGGGAATCGTCAATCACGAGGTCGCCGTTGATGGTTTCGATGCCGCGAGATCGCAGTATGCCCAGCATCTTCCAGAACTCTTCGACGACGAGATAGGGATCACCGTATCCCTTCATAACGAGATCGCCATCGAGCACGCCGTCCTTTATCGGTCCGAGTGCATAGAGTTCCGTCGGCCAGGTATAGGTTGGACCGAGCACGTCCAAAGCGACAAAAGTTGTCAGCAGCTTGATCGAACTGGCCGGATTGCGCGGGATCTTGGGATTGACGTTCAGCAACGGTGTAGCGGAGCTAACGTCCTGCACGACCATGCTGAGTGAACTGTTTGGGATCTCATAAGCGTCAATGATCTTCCGCACCGACACGGGGATCTGCTCGACGCCAGCCGCGACGGATAGGCAAGCCGTACAAAGTACGACGGCACTCAGAAATACGGCTTTAGACATCTATGCTGGCACAACGATCTTGATGCTGACTACGCGTAGGATAATGTTCCCCTCAACGTATTTCGCCCACGATATCCTATGCGCAACGTCGTCTGCTTGATCCATCATAGTCCCTTTACAACGGCGCTATTGGTCAACACAACGATATCTGGGCAACGCGGCGCTCGGGCATGATCAGCGTGCCATAAGCGAACAGCTGATCCAAGCTATTCGGTTCTGGCCGGCGGTCTATTAGATGATGCCGCTTTCGCGGAGTTCTGATTGTTCGTCTTTCGATAGCCGCAGTACTTCCGAGAACACTTCGTCATTATGCGAGCCAATACCGGGGCCTGGCCAGTCCGTGGACCCCGGCGTTGCCGACAATCGCGGGACGATCGCGGGTATCGTCAACGGTTCACCATCCACTGTGACCTGTTGGAGCAACCCTCGTGCCTCATACTGCGGGTCTTTAAAGATGTCTTCGACGCTGTAGATTGGACCGGCGGCAACGCCGGCATTGTCCAGCTGCGCCAATGCCGTTGCCGCCGGTAGTGAACCCGCCCAGGCCGCGATCCTGCCGTCTATTTCCTCCTGATGCTCAACCCGTTTGTTGTTGTCCGAATACCTGGGGTCGTCGCCCATCTCGGGCTGTTCCATGACTTTCAACAGGCGTTTGAACATCGAGTCGGTATTGGCCCCGATAACGATCAGCTTGCCGTCGCCGCAACGATAGGTATTCGACGGGACGATGCCGGTGAGTGTCGATCCCGAAGGTTCGCGGATGATGCCGGCTCCGGCATACTCGGGAACGACGCCTTCCAACAGGTTGAATACGGCTTCAAAGATGGCTACGTCCACGATCTGGCCCCTGCCGTTTTCATCGTGGCCGCGGTTAATATAGGCAAGCAGGATCCCGAGTGCGGCATGGATACCCGCAAGCGTGTCACCGATGCTGAGGTTCGGCCGGACGGGCGCCTGGCCTGGAAACCCGTTGACGTAGCGAAAGCCGCCGAATCCCTCGCACACCGAAGCAAAGCCTGGCTTAGGCGCGGACGGTCCTGTTTGCCCATATCCTGAAATGCGCGCATAGATCAGGCCTGGGTTTGCGTACTTGAATTCTTCCGGCCCCAGACCCCATTTTTCCATTGTCCCGGGTTTGAAGTTTTCGATAAGGACGTCCGCCGTATCAACGAGCTTGCGTATCAGCTCGCGGCCGCGGTCACTTTTGAGATCGATCGTGATACATTTCTTGTTGCGAGCGAGGCTCGACCACCATAGCGATTGCCCATTTCTCAGTTTGCGCCAACCTCGGATCGGATCACCGGTCTCGGGTGGCTCGACCTTTATCACCTCAGCGCCGAAATATCCGAGAATGGTGCCGGCGAAAGGACCAGCCAGAAGTTGTCCGACCTCGATGACTCTGAGGCCCTGCAGTGGGCGTTGTGCCGAATCGTTCTCTGTCATCATGCTATTGGCGCTCTGGCTACTCATGGTCGTCACCTCGCGGGGTGTTATTTTGCGCGGCCGTGATGGTTGGATCCAGTCGTTAGCGCAAAAGCGACGAAGGCACGGAGGAGAATACCGCATGCGTTGGCAACCATATCGGCGATTGATGCCGTGCGGTAGGGTAGCAGCGCCTGACAGCCTTCGAGTCCGGCGCCGAGCGCGAACAGCCTCAGCGCTAGCGAAATCCAGGTCAAACGCACCATGATGACCGCGAACCAGGTCATCACCACGCTGTAGATCAATCCATGGACGATCTTGTCGTCATAGCCCGCGGTAACCTGTGGTAGCGGTCCGGTCGGGGCCAGCGAGAGCACGACGATGGCCGCTACCAGCAGCCAGCCGATCCGCTCGTGGACAGGTGGGGATATCAGATAAGGCACGTCTTCACCCATTGTTTCCCGCTGCGCTGAGGTTCGAGGGGCATACTCTCAAGCTCTTGTTTGACGGAGAATTATTATTTGTGCGGCTGTTCGCATGGTGGTCTGTCGATAGCGGCTGCCTGAGTTGAGAATTTAGCTTATCGTGCCGATACCTTGAATCATGCGAAGGCGAAGGAAAAAAATATCG
>DAOWDI010000134.1 GCA_030639105.1 Gammaproteobacteria bacterium
CATCCGTAATACCAAATCAACTGCACTTGCGGTGTTACGTCTCATTGAGGAAGCGGCGATGAAAGAATCAACCGCCAAGATTGCCGCACAGGTGCCGGTTGATGTCGCGACATTCCTGTTGAACGAAAAACGGCAGGACATCACCAGGATCGAAGAACGGCAAAAAGTGAGCGTTTTGCTGATCCCCAATCAGAACCTTGAAACGCCACATTATGATGTTGAACGGATCCGTGACCAGGATACCGGAGAGCTTGGCCATGGTGAAAGCTATGAGATGGTCAAGGAGGTCGAGAGCCCGCCCGTCGACCATCGTCAGCTTGAGACATCCGCATCCGAGCAGCCATTGGTCAAGGATCTTGCCCGCAACACACCAAAACCCGCACCGCGGAAAAAATCCACCGGCGACGCCAAGCCGGGACTATTGCGCGGTTTCTTTAATGCGATCGTCGGAACGGGTGGTGGGGATGAAGAAAAACAAAGTGATCGTCCACCTAAACAATCAGACCGGGAGGAACGCCGGCACTCCGGTTCAAGCAACCGGGCGCGCCGTGGTACTCGCGGATCCGGCCGACCTCAATCCTCCGCCTCGCGTACTACGGGCGACGGGCGCAAGGATGGGCAATCGCACCGAAGCGGATCGGGGCGATCAGCGGGCAATGGTCGCCAGCGTGATCAACGCAGGGGCGGCACGAGTGACAGGGGCAATACCGGGAGTGCAAGGAAGGCGGCGAGACGCTCGAACAGGGGCCACTCGCGCGCCCAGCGCAAAGAAGACACCCCAGCGCCAGGCAATACCGAGGCGAAAGCACTCCTCCACAACGATAGACCCGGGGCGGATGTGCCGGCGCCCGTAAAAAACGAGGCGCCGAGTGAGATCAACTATAACGATGGCAACGGGCAGCGGGAGTCATCTTTGGAATCGGCGCAATCGCCGGAGATCGCCTCCGTACACACCACCGCGCCAGGGGATCCTGGAGACGGTAGCGGCACGCGGCCCGATATCACGGTGCCGTCGATGCCGGACAATGGGCCACGGTCCCCGGATCAAAACGATACGCGTGAGGATCCGTGATCGGCTGTCGATGCCGACGGGGACCGATAATAGCGCTGCATCTAAACTGCTTTCGCCAGTTTCGTGCTAGCGCTGAGTTCACGTGTTTTGTGGAAAATAATCTCAGGCCAGCGCTCTTCGGTCAGCTGTAAATTGACCTGCGTCGGTGCCATGTAAGCAATGAAGTCATTGCCATCGAGAGCCACGTTGTCCGCCAACTGACGGCGGAATTTTTCAAGCGTCAAACGGTCACTGCACGAAACCCAACGCATCGTCTGATAGGGCGCGGGTTCGAATACACAATCCGCATTGTATTCGTGCTTTAGCCGCCAACTGACGACATCGAATTGCAGTATGCCAATCGCGCCAATGATGAGTTCGTTTTTATTGGCGAGCCTAAATACTTGTGCCGCGCCCTCCTCGCCTAGCTCCATCAGCCCCTTCAGTAGCACTTTTCCGCGTAATGGGTCCTTCGAACGCACGCGGCGGAACAATTCGGGGGCAAAACTCGGAATGCCCTGAAAGGTCATTGATTCTCCGACGGTGAAGGTATCGCCGATCTGGATGGTGCCGTGGTTGTGGATCCCGATAATGTCGCCGGCCCACGCTCGCTGTATATGATCGCGGCCACGCGCCATGAACGTCAGCGCATTAGCGACCGGTGTGTTGCGACCGGTACGCACGTGATGCAACTTCATGCCCTGTTCGAAACTCCCGGAGCAGATCCGCATAAATGCGATGCGATCCCGATGTTGCGGATCCATATTGGCCTGTATCTTGAAGACAAAACCGCTGAAATTTCCGTTATGCGGATCGACCTCTTTGATATCCGTCAATCGGGGTTGCGGTGGCGGCGCTGTGTGGATAAAAAAGTCGAGCAGTTCCCGCACCCCAAAACTTCTAAGTGCGGACCCAAAAAATACGGGCGTCTGCCGGCCCTCCCGGTAGGCATCGATATCGAAGTTGTGACCTGCACCTTGGACAAGTTCTATTTCATCGGCCAGCGCGGCCAAGTTCGACGCGCCGAAGTGCTCCACTGCCTGTACATCACCAGGATCGAAGCGCTCATCATTGCCGGTAAGCTTTGCGGACGAACGTTCGCGGTAAAATGGTATTAGGCTGTCGGTAGGCAGGTGGTAGATGCCATCGAAGTGCTGCCCAGAA
>DAOWDI010000112.1 GCA_030639105.1 Gammaproteobacteria bacterium
CAGGGAAAGCCCCGCTCTATCAGCGTAAGCTCGCTGCGATTCATTACCAAAGAAAAGAATGCTCCGCTGGCGCAGAAAACACTATAACCGCGGATTTACCTTGATCGAAGTGCTGATCGCGCTGGCATTATCGGTCTTGTTAGTAGCGTTGCTGTTCAGTGCGTTGCATACCTATACGCTTGGCGCGACAGTCGCTGTAGAACAGGTGGCCGGCAAACAACTAGCCGAAAGCATCTACCAATTCATTGGCGGCCAGCTGCGTGAAGCCGTCCCACTCATATTGAACACAAGCCGGGAGCGCGATGTACTTTTCTACGGTGACGAACGCAAGATTGTCTACATCGGCCATATCCCGCGTCATCGCTCGGCAGGCGGTCTACACAAGAATTCACTCGTGGTCAGCGGTACACCGCCGCGCCAGACGCTGACCTTCTCCTACGAACGGCTCGTCATCGACGATAGGTTCGATCGGAAGGCCTTCATCGCTGAAGATACCGGCACCCCTCACACCCTGGGGGAAACAGTGTCTTCGATCGAATTCAGCTATTTCGGGGCTGTCAAACTTCATGAAGACCCCGAATGGTTTGGCGAGTGGCAAGTCCAGGATCGCCTGCCTGAACTCGTTCGTATCCGGATCGAATCGACATCCGCTACGCGTTCCCTGGACTTCGTCGTTCCTATCTATACGAACGCGCCAATAAAACATATCGCATCGCCGACCGGCCGACGGGGGGATCCGTCGCCGAACGAACTGAGTCAAAACCAGGCCGAGGCGCCAATACGATGAACCGGATGCGCGGCGCCACCCTCGTGGTCACCGTGTGGTTGATCGCGCTTGGGACTATCCTCGCGCTCAATTTCTCCCAGATGACCCGCGGCGATACGAAAATCACCGCCGCGGCACTCACCAAACACAAGGCACGGGCGGCCGCCGAGGCCGGTATATGGCGCGCGGTCTATGAGATTGACGCGCCGCACCCCGAGGATCCGTGGCCGACTAACGGGAGTGCCATCGAATTCGATTTTAATGGCGCCGAGGTGTTGGTGATTGCCCAAGACCTCAGCGGACTCGCTGATCTCAATGTTGCGTCGCGCGAAACGCTAGCGCCCATTGTTGACTATATTACCCAAGACCCGCTGCGCTCGGAGCAAATCGTTGCCAGGATCTTGGACTGGCGCGATCGCGACAACGTGATGCTCACCTTTGGCGCGGAGGATGCCGAATACCGCGCCGCGGGATCCGGCTACGAGGCCAAAGATGGACCTTTCAGTGTGAGAGAAGAACTTCAACTCATCATGGGTCTCAGCGCTGACGAATATAGGAGGCTCGCACCCTTCGTCACCGTGCATTCGCAAAAAAGAACGATTAATCTCGCGGCTGCCCCGGCTCATGTCTTACATGCACTGACGAATGATGACAGCCGCGAACCCGAACCGGCGAATAGGCATCCGGATGAAGTCAAAGACCCCGCCCGCACCACGCGCGCTTCGGTGCGCCGAGGCAGGGGCGCCTTCGAGATCCTTGTGCAGGCTGACCTCAACGGTGTTTTGAGCCGGCTGGCGGCAACGGTTGCATTTAACCAAGGTCGACGAAACCGCCCCAAGATCGCTATCCTGTCCTGGCGCGAGATATGGCCGGTGAAGATCCCCGTAGAAGACATCAATGAAAACCCGTCTGCACAATGAGTTCGACAAATTCCTGCATTGGTGGGCCGACGGGCTTGCTTTAGTCGTGCCCAAACGTTGGCGCGAGCGCCAACAACGATTCAAACAATCGCGGATCGCAAACACAGCAACGGCGGCATTCACAAATTACCGGCGCAATTGATCGGCATTATGATCATTGAAGATAGACGGATGGCGATGGTGCAAGGATCCGCCGGCAAGGCGACACGGCGCGTCGAGATCGGGGATGAGATAGATGGGTGGCGTGTTAAGGCGCTGATGACGAACTCGGTGGTCCTAGATCGAGGCTCGCGCTCGAAAACGTTAGAATTAGAGCGTAAGGGCGATCCTGGATTGACAGCCAGGGCTAAAGCGGCCACGAATAGACGCCGAGTACGACCTAGAGCGCGGGGTGCGGTCCCCGCAAGGTCCGGATCGCCCCCTTCGGCTAGTCCTTCAACACCGAATAATGATGGCGGCAAGTCACAAGTCAGTGATGATAATGAAAACTAATAACCGGGCAATGCGGCAATTGACCGCGATGATGCCCGATATAGTGGACCGCACGGCCTCGCGACGGTACCGGCATCGCCGGCAATTCGCGATCGTAATGGGCATGATCGCGGTGCTCGCGGCGTGTACTCAACCCCTCTCCAATACGAAGGTATTGCAAGACGTTTTGAGCCGCGCCAAACCGGCGGATATC
>DAOWDI010000132.1 GCA_030639105.1 Gammaproteobacteria bacterium
CGCATCAGATCCGCCGAAAAGCGGACATACCGTGCGGCGGTACGGGCTGTCGCTTTGACGCGCGCGCGCGGATGAGGGAGCAGTGGATATCGAGATTCGATCGCGCCCCCGGCAACGTTGAAGGATTGACCCTCGGAATCGGTAATGGCGACATCGCCCGATAGCAGATAAAAAATGGATTTGTCGTCCTGACCCGTGCGGAAGACATCATCGCCGGGGGCACAGCTTTCGACGCCCGTCGCGTTTGCGATAGTGTCGAATTCAGGGTCGCTCAAGTACCGCAACGGCAACAGGTTACGAACGCTGCGCAGTGCTTCGTCACGCTCGACGGCAGACCCGAATTTGTTTTGTCGGTGTAGCGCCACGCTAGTTTCTCCAACACATATAGTGGATTTCGGTTCTATAGCGGCAGCGTGGCGAAAGATCTTTACCCGCGTTCGGCGCCCACGGACGGGGACAAAAAACCCCGCACTAAGGCGGGGTTTACGACCGACGATTTGGCCTTGCCAAGCAAGGTCCTTCCTGTTGATGAGGCGCTTTAATATTACATATGACGCGTCAATTGGGCGGCCGCGTCGATACTGCCCTCGCCGGTTCGGTACAATAGCGATAGTACGGCCACTTAACCGTAACCATAGCAGATGGAACGCGGGACTACCTTATGCACCGCAGCAAATGGACGCATTTTATCACTTGCTCACAATTTGAAGGGCCGGGACGCAGTAGGTACGGGTGGAGACGTATCACCCGGGACGGCTAATCGTTCAACTGATCGGCGACGAAGGGATTCGACTGCCGCTCTTCCCCGAATGTCGACATCGGGCCATGGCCCGGCACGAAAGCGACATCATTCCCAAGTGGCCACAAGTATTCGGTGATCGAACGGATGAGCGTCGCATGATCCCCGCGCGGAAAATCCGTGCGACCGACCGAGCCCTTGAACAGGACGTCACCAACGAAGGCAAGCTTTGCGGTGCGATGAAAAAAAATGACATGTCCTGGGGTATGGCCCGGGCAGTGATACACCTCCATCCTTTCATCTCCGAACGTCACTTCATCGCCTTGCGTGAGCCATCGGGCAGGGGTGAATGCACGAGCGGGCGGGAAGCCAAAGCGTTGGCTCTGCTGTGGTAGCGTATCGATCCAGAACTGGTCCTCTAAGTGCGGTCCCTCGATCGAAACGTCAAATTCCTGGCTTAGTTGCTCTGCCGCGCCCGCATGGTCGATGTGAGCATGGGTGAGGAGGATCTTATCCACCGTCACGCCGTTCTCGGTCACTGCCCGTCGAATGGCGTCCACATCACCGCCCGGGTCGATGACCGCGCCGTGCAGAGTACGTTCGCACCAGATGATGGAACAATTCTGGTGAAAGGGCGTAACCGGGGTAACGGCGATTTTCATGGGCGATATCGGGCGTTGGTAGATGTCGACGGCGCAGTGTAGACGAAAAACACCTATAATTGCGACGGGCCGAACGGAACTTTCGGGCTCGGCGCCGATTGTTTTAGCTGGGATCTAATTGTAGCCCCGTGGGGGTGATATGTTAGGCTCTTACGGCTACAGTCCGTCTACGCTGCCGCCATGACAAGGAGTCATTTTCAGACCAATGAATCGAGGCTACCCACGGGTTCCATGAGTGAACAGGTACACATCATCAGAGCCGAGAAGGCTTTTGAGTTCAAGCACACGATATCGCACCCGTGGAATCCGGATACGATCATACCGGGGACTCAGCTGGACCGCATGGTCGGCTTGGAGCGAATGCGGGTTAACGTGGTCCGGATCCCGGCAGGCGGCGAGGCATCGGTATATCACTCGTACCAATGCGAGGAGGAGTGGATATTTATTCTGCAGGGACAAGGTGTCATCGACATTGACGGTCAGGAACATTTACTTGGCCCCGGCGACTTCGCCGGGTTTCCAGCACGCTCTTTGCCGCATCAATTGAAAAACCCGTTCAACAAGAGCCTCATCTGTCTCATGGGCGGCGAGCACTGCGCCGTAAACATAGCGGATTTCCCGCGCCTCGGTAAACGCTTATTTCGCCACGGCGATATCATGGAAGTCTACGATACCGCCGATGCCGAGGAGTCCGGGCCCGCAAACCTCGACGAGATCGTAACCACGAATTACCGCAAGTCACTGAGGAACAAATAAGGGTCTGGCGCCATTGAGTTCAGGATCCGAGCGTCCGGCTTCAATACCCCCCCCCCGACCTGGATTGCGAAGTCTGAGGCTCACGCATCGGTGGCGGAAAAGTTGGTCGATACCCTATCCGGTACAGCTACAGACCACCTCATCCTCGAAGCCGGATCCGACCAATCGATACGCTATTTGCTCCATCCGCCGACCACGATACCAGAAGCCCGATTCCGCTCAACGCGGATCTACTACCCTGCGCCTTGCCTTCGGGGTGGACGCCAGCGGCATCAAATTTCTTACGGTATACCGCTACATTCTCATAGGCGTGTTTGAGGCTCCAGCTCAGGCGCTCAAGCTGGAGTTCCCGCAGTTTCACGGGCTCGGCGGTTTCGATGAGTTCCAATACGTCGCTCATGACGCTACCCCATGTTGTTGTCACAGCCGTTAGAAGGTTTTGTGTCCGGACCATATAGGGCGCCGGGCGGTCTCGATTAGTAATCATTGTTAACATCGTCTAAACAGATATTCAGCTACCTTTACGACAACAAGGTGCCATTGCATGCTCCCAACACCGTGAATCAGTAATTCTGGCAACAACCGGGAGGAGTACGAACCGAGACCCGATCCATGACTGCTTTTTCCCGCAAAACCATCGCCAAGGCCCTGTCTATCATAGGTCTCAAGAAGACATTTATTGCGCTTCGACGGGGCGATTCCTTTTCGATAAACCGACTGCAGACCGAGAACGGTGAGCTGATACTAAATCGTATCGGTACCTTTGCGGATCCCGAGCCGCTCATCATTGGACGCATCGGCCTGCCCGATCCGAAACTCGGTATCCGATGGACAAACAGTATGACGTTTTATGGCTCCTGGTTTGACGAATTGGCGTTAAGCGATTCGGATTACCGGATTAGAAACAACATTCTTTTGCTGTCCCGGGAAAAGCTGCTCGACCAAGTACAACGCGACGACAAATACGGTCTGATCGGAACCTACTATTCTGTATTCCTGAAAATCATGAGTGTCCAAAAGGGTATACCGTTGGTATTGCTCGACAACACATTGCTCAGGCTCAGTAGTTTCCCGGTGATCATTCCGCACCTCGCCGACAAAGTCCTGGAGAAGGAACTCACGGGCCTGCTGCGTCTGTTCCTGAAAAAGGAACTGGCCGACAATATAAACAACGCCGACGGAGGGATCAGCATCGATGAAGTCACGGAAGACGATGCCGGGAAATATTTTTCGGGTCAGCAATCGTAGGCCTTCGGCCGCATTCCATCGTTGGCGACACTGTTACGGCGCCACATTCTCCGCTGCAATCAAACTTTCCAAGGTAGAGCCAAAATGGGTTAACACACCGTTTGCTTCGTTGGTATCGATGTCCATCTCGATCAAATAGGCAGGAGTAACGCAAACGAGCACGTCCTGAACGATCAGATCTCTGGCGCCGCCCGTGATCGCAACTTCTACGTGATCGCCGCCTTCTACGCCGAAACGTGTCACATCCACGGGGGAGTTTCAAAGGCAACAACCGTTGCCTTGGCGATACGAAAGCCCGTACCGGTACGGTTGATTTCCGTGGCAATTTGTTCGTCAAGTATTGAACTCAGGCCGGCGCTGCGCAGAAAGCAGAAGCCAAGTACCAGTGCAAGGCGATATTGCCAAAACGGCAGTAAGCATATTCGTTCAGCTAACGTTTAGATTAGGACGACTATTCTGTGCATCCCCCAAATATTGTTACCGAATAATTAATAGAGCTTTTGATCATAAGGAGTCGAGAGCGTAAGGCTAACAGTGACAATCATCACGGGTGCGAGTGAACAACAACGCAAACTGTGTGCCGGAGCCGAAGTCGTGTACGATTGCGCTCCGGTAACCCATTAAAAATTGTTATTTCAGCAATAGGAGAGAGGATCCATGAAACAAATCTTGATCGCTTTAGTCGTTAGTGGCGTATTTCTACTTTTACCGCTTCACGCCATCGCCGAAGAAGCGACGAAACTCAAGCGAATGGGCGAAGGAACAGTCGATACGGTAACTTCACCGGGTCAGATCGTGAAAGGGATCTCAGAGGACGCCGAAGAGCACGGACCTGTTGTCGGTACGGTAACAGGAACGGTCAAGGGGACGGCCAAAGCTACCGGACAGGCCGTCACGGGCGCTGCCAAGGTTGGCGTCGGCGCCGTCGAAACCGTCCTGAGCCCGGTTACCGGCGAGTAGGGATACGGTCGAGGCCTGCCGCCGAACAGCGACAGGCGACTGGACGCAAAAGGGGTCGAACCGTGAGGTTCGGCCCCTTTTGTTTTCCCCGCCCGTTACCTCTCAGTACTTCCTTCATACGTGGCTAGTGGGCTCAACGGCCGCTGAGGCGCCATCCAACAAAACCATAGTCGCCGAAGGCGGACAATCACCGATTGGAACCTGCCCCGCAACGAGTCCGTGATGATGGGCTACTCAGCTTATTAAGGGATCCTTACATTCGCGGTCTCCAGTTCTACTCACGCCAGGTTAGGATATGCCCATGGGCAAACGCGGCTGGCAGTTCTGTATCGATCGCGGCGGCACCTTTACCGATCTCGTTGGAGAGCGTCCCGACGGGACGCTTGTGACACATAAACTACTATCTGAAAATCCCGATCGCTACGCTGACGCAGCGCTACAGGGGATACGAGATGTGCTCTGCATCGATGGCCACGATCCGATCCCGGCCGGCGAAATCGATGTCGTCAAGATGGGCACCACCGTCGCCACCAACGCGCTGCTCGAGCGTAAAGGCGAGCGGACGCTGCTATTGACATCGCGGGGTTTTCGCGACGCGCTGCGCATCGGTTATCAAAACCGTCCCGAGCTGTTCGTTCGCCATATCGTTTTACCCGAGCTGCTATACGATCGTGTTGCGGAGATCGATGAACGGGTGGCGGCCGATGGCAGCATTCTGTGCGATGTGGATCTCGATCAGGCCGGTGAGGTGCTGCGAGCGGCATACGACGATGGGATCCGCGCGGTCGCCATCGTATTCCTTCACGGCTATCGCTATCATGCCCACGAGGCGCGTGTGGCGGCGCTGGCAACGGCGATCGGCTACCCGCAGGTTTCCGCATCCCATACCGTCAGTCCCTTGATGAAATATGTGAGCCGCGGCGATACGACGGTTGTCGATGCCTACCTCACCCCTATTCTGCGGCGCTATGTCGACTCAGTGGCCGCCGAACTCGGCGGCGTTCGACTGATGTTTATGCAATCGAGCGGTGGGCTCACCGAGGCCGCGCTGTTTCGCGGCAAGGACAGCATTTTATCGGGGCCGGCCGGCGGCGTCGTCGGCGCGGTGCGCACGAGCGAAAACGCCGGGTTCGAAAAGATCATCACCTTCGATATGGGCGGCACCTCAACGGATGTCTCGCACTATGCCGGCCGTTTCGAACGGGCCTTTGAGACGAAGGTTGCTGGCGTGCGCATGCGCGTGCCGATACTGCGCATCCATACGGTTGCCGCCGGCGGCGGTTCGATTCTTCACTTCGATGGCATGCGGCTCAGCGTTGGACCGCAATCGGCTGGCGCCGATCCGGGACCGGCGTGTTATCGCCGCGGTGGACCGCTCGCGGTGACGGATTGCAACGTTATGCTGGGCAAGATTATTCCTGAGTATTTCCCGCATTCGTTTGGCCCGCGGGCAGACCAAGCACTGGATGAGGGTTAATATCAAACTTATAGTTCGCAAGCTTATCTATTACTGTGGCAGTTTTATTTATAGCATTAACACCCTGTTCCGGCATTGATCCATGTGCTGTTACTCCACGGATAACTGCTTCAATCCAGAGTACTCCTTTGTGTCCTATTAATGGGTAGTTCGAAGTAGGTTCACCTACAATAATTGCGCCTGCTTCTCCCAGAACAGTGCCTTGTTCAGCCATATATC
>DAOWDI010000070.1 GCA_030639105.1 Gammaproteobacteria bacterium
GCGTATGGCAATGCGGCACGGTTCAGGTAGATTTCTCTATGCCGGAGCGCCTCGGCGCTAAATATATCGCCGAGGGCGGCGATCGCCGTGTTCCGGTCATGATCCACCGTGCGATACTGGGCTCACTTGAGCGCTTTATCGGGATCTTGATCGAGCATCATGCCGGTTTGCTGCCAACCTGGCTTGCGCCATCGCAGGTATCGGTACTGAGTATCACCGAGCAGTTCGCCGCATATGCATCGGATGTCACCGAAGCCTTGAAAAATCAAGGGGTCCGGGCCAATTCGGACTTGAGAAACGAAAAGATCGGGCTTAAAATCCGCGAGCACACGTTGCAACGTATTCCGTTCATGCTGATTGTTGGTGAGCGGGAAGTGGAAAACGATACCGTAGCGGTGCGTACGCGAGCCGGAGAAGATCTGGGAGCAATGTCGCTGGGGGACTTTGTCACGCACCTCAGTGGAGGCGCCGAATAGCACGGCTATTTTTTTTGGGAGGAATACGAGTATCGCCGCAGGTAAAAAGAATCGCGTTAACGCTGATATCATATCGCCGGAGGTCCGGCTGATTAGAGCAGATGGACAAAATGTCGGCGTCGTCTCCATCGACATAGCGCGACAAGAGGCCTTGGATAGTCAACTAGATTTGGTCGAAATCGTTCCCAATGCCGAACCACCGGTGTGTCGGGTGATGGATTTTGGTAAATATCTCTTTGATCTGAACAAGAAAAAGCAAGCTGCAAAGAAAAAGCAAAAGCAGATCCAGGTCAAGGAAATCAAGTTTCGACCGGGTACGGACGACGGCGACTACCAGATTAAGTTGCGTAATCTGAAGCGATTTTTGGAGAACGGCGATAAAGTCAAAGTAACACTGCGCTTCCGGGGTCGTGAAATGGCGCATCAGGAACTCGGCACGCAGATGCTGCAGCGGGTGGAAATAGATTTATCGGAATTAGGTTCTGTCGAGCAATTCCCGAAAATGGAGGGTCGGCAGATGGTGATGGTTATCACGCCGAAACGAGCGTAGGAAGGGAGCAGGAGTTTCACATGCCCAAGATTCGGACCAACAGGGGCGCGGCTAAGCGCTTCTCTAAGACGGGCAGCGGCCGGATCAAATGCCGCCACTCGCACAAGAGTCACATATTGACGAAGAAAAGCCAGAAGCGGAAACGCCATTTGCGTCACGCTGCGTTGATCGATCATGCCGATGAGGCAGCCGTGAGGCAAATGATCCCGACATTGTAGGGACGAGGAGTTAGAAAATGCCACGAGTGAAACGCGGCGTCACGGCACACGCCCGACACAAGAAAGTGATCGACCAGGCCAAGGGTTACCGCGGCCGTCGTAAGAACGTCTACCGCGTCGCCAAGCAGGCGGTGACCAAGGCGGGACAGTATGCTTATCGCGACCGCAGGCAGCGCAAGCGCCAGTTTCGCGCGCTATGGATCATACGGATCAATGCGGCCGCCCGTTTGTTCGGGCTCAGCTACTCGCGCTTCATGAACGGTTTGAGCCGTGCCGAGATCGACATCGATCGAAAGATCCTGGCCGATTTGGCGGTAAACGATCGTGACGCCTTTGCTCAACTGGCGGAACAAGCCAAAGCGGCACTCGCGAATTAGACTTCGGGCTGCGGCCTGTGGAGAGAATGAAGGGGGAAAGGCTGTGCCTTTCCCCTCTTCTTTTGTATCGCCAGTTCCTAGAGCCTGTCGGACTTAAGGGTTCGTGGCGAGGCTCCTAGCCACGGTCAAAGATAATGTCTGACACCAACGAAATCGTTGAAGTTGCAACCGGCGAGGTGGGGCGAGCGGGCTCCTTAGCGGCGCTGGATGCGGTGCGGGTGAAGTATCTCGGAAAAAAGGGGACGCTCACCGAGCAACTCAAGAATCTCGGCAAACTACCGGCGGCGGCAAGACCTGAGGCCGGTCGCTTGATCAATGTCGCCAAGAAGGATGTCGCGGGCGCCATCGAACAACGTAAGGCCGTGCTAGAGGCCGCGCAGCTGGAATTGGATCTGGCGCGCGCGGGGTGGTGGGCGGGAATATTGAGCGCCTCGAAATTGTGGTAATCATCTTCGACTTCGGGCCCATCGCAGATCTCGAAACCACAACGTGCGAAAAGGTCTTCGATACGGTCCATCGTCAGGGTGATTGGGTGCGCGCCGCCCGCGGCGCGGCCCCGACCGGGTAAGGTGACATCGATATGCGCACTCGCCAGATCCAATTCCAGCTGCGCGGCCTCTAGCACGGCCTTACGTTGTTCGATGGCGCCCGCGACATCCTTCTTGGCGACATTGATCAAGCGACCGGCCTCA
>DAOWDI010000097.1 GCA_030639105.1 Gammaproteobacteria bacterium
CGCGCTGGACACCTCGGACATCGCCTGAGGATCGGAGTGTTGCAATTGGATCTGGATCATGGGTTAACCTGGCAGGTGAAAATTCACGCTCATCAGAACCTTAGCAATTTACATGCCATCGCCATAAATGTCAGATTTCAAGGCTTGGGCCGCTTGCCCATGCCGCCGCCACGGTACGGCACCGCCGCCTGCTTGCCGCCTCCCGGCAAGTCGACGGCCCCTCTTCTTTGTGGTCACCACGCCGACCATCGGTGCGGCCTCGTCTTAGCTATCGCACACACAGTCCGAACACGCTCTCGCTGCCGGCAACACCCTTGACCCGCGCTGCCCCCATACCGAGCAGCGTAAGTTCGCACCAGTTCGCATAAATCTCTTCTACCTCCTCAACCGGCACCGCGAACGGCGGCGGCGAGAGGGCATCCGGCGGATAACTCAAGGTGATCAGCAGACCAAGCGTTCCCGACCGGCACAGCGTCTGTAGATGCCGAATGTATGAGCGCCGGGATCCGGGCGGCAGGGCGATCAGCGCCGCTCGATCGTAGACGGCCGCAAACCGGCCGAGTACCGCCGCCGTAAGATCGAACACATCACCGCACAGCAGTATATAACCGCCGCCGCGGTAGCGCTTGAACGCCCCGAGTTGGTCACATTCCACGGGTAGATTATTTTCATCAAAAAACGCCTGCGCCGCGATCTCGCTCAACTCGACACCGACCACTTTATGCCCGCGATCTCTGAGCCAGACCATGTCCTTCGACTTTCCGCACAAGGGCACAAACACCGTGGCCGCCGTATCGATCCCGAGCGCGTCCCAATACCGGCAAAGCAGCGGATGGAACACCTCCTCGTGAAATCCAATCTGATTCGACTTCCACTTGTCGTGCCAGAATTTCGGCTCCATACAAATATGCTTCTACCAGGTCAAGTCATCGGGGATCTGGTAATCCACGTAGGCGTCATCGTCGTTCGCCCCCTTGTCATCGGCTGTGTTCAACACCAGCACCGCCCTTGCATCGCGCTCGGCGATCTTTGCCGCCACCGGGGCCGGAATGAGCACATAGGTCGAGTCCAGCCGTGCGATGGCGAGAAGACCGCCGGCGAGCCCCGTCTGTTGTTCGCCGCTGACCTGGATCTTCTTGACGATACCCCCATCGCAAAAGCGGTAAGGGATCTCACCATCACGGCGCTCGAGACGATTTCTCTCGATCAACTGCCGCACCTGGGCCGCGATCGCCTTTTCCTCCAATGCCGTCTGACGTTGGCGGCTGAGCGCCCGATCGCGCTCCGTTTTCTTCGCCTGGGTCTGTTGTGCCGTGATCGCTACCTCATCCGGTTGCGATGCGCCTCGCGCGCGCTGCTTCGCTTGCTTGTGCTTGGCCTTTTTTATCTTCGTCGCGCGGTTCTTGTCAACGACGCCGGCCTGTAGCAGTTGGTCCCGCAAAGATTTCGCCATTAGTTGGTCCTCTACCGACGGATCAGGGATCCATCGTTGGGTCATCGGGCGGTTCGAGCAGGGAGGCACTTTGGGTAGCACTGCCCGCCAGGTCCGCGGTGCTCGTCTTGTCTTTTGCCTTGGCCAAAATACGACACACTCTTGGGCATTGGAGTGCAAAATAGTCGCTTTTCTCCTTCCACGCACCGGCCCCAAGATTGATCGATACCATTACGCGAAACACAAGACCAGACCCTATTTTTGCTATTTTTGGGCGCGAAAGCTATGGGGTTTTGAGGAATGCGACGCACACAAGCTGTTTCGGCACTTCGTAAAAGGTAAAGGTAGCATCGAGGTTCAAAACGGTAATGTTACGGTGGTGTTTCCTCGTCGCACCCATAATCCCATCCTTCGCTCGGTTCCTTGGAAACATCTCCCCAACTCGCTGCCGGCATCAGGCGATACTGCCCTTAGTCTGCGATTCTCATGATGGGCTATCGCAGATATTTTCTTATGTTATTGTGACGGTTAAGCTTCTGCGAAAATCGCTGTTAAACAGAGCATCGCGATAAACTGCCGTTGATGAGCCCGGCGAATCGAAACCAGATTACAGCAACGGTCCCAACATCCCGACCGTGTTGTTCCACAAGCGGTGTCCCAGGGACCAGGCCTCGACGTCTGCCATTTTGACCTCACTCGACATGGCGAGATAATTTTCCTGACGTGCACGCATCGTTGCGGTAAGCGCTTCGTCGTATAGCAGAATATTATTCTCGAAATTGAGATCGAAGCTACGACGGTCCATGTTGGCTGAGCCAATCAAGGTTACGTCACCGTCGAGTGTGATCGATTTCGTGTGCAGCAGACCACCCACATACTCGTAGATCTTGACGTCGGCTTCGAGAAGATTCCGGTAGTAGCTCCGGCAGGCTGCGGCGACCTCCCTGGAGTCGTTGCGGGCCGGGAATATGATCTTTGTGTCGACGCCCCGTTGCGCGGCGCCGCACAGCGCGGCCTGCATCGACTCATTGGGCACGTAATAGGGTGTGGTTATCGTGAGTTCGCGGCGGGCAGCATGCATCAGGGTGGCGAAGGTCTCGGGCATCGCGGAGTTGCGTATCGTTGGTCCGGTCGCGATCACCTGGGCGGTGAAGCCAGTACCGGGGGCCTTGATCGGTGGTTCCAACAGGCTGCGGATATCCTCGTCGACGTAGTTCATCCAGTCGCCGACGAAGACGTGCTGGTTCTGCCGCGCGATCGGTCCCTCGAAGCGCATCAGCGCGTCCACCCAGGGGGCGTATTTCGGCTTTACGCGGAACTCGGGATCGGCACAGTTCTGGCTTCCGCAGTAGGTTATGCGATCGTCGATGACCACGATCTTGCGGTGGTTGCGGAGATCGATCCGCCCGTGCAGCGGACGCAGCAGCGGGTTTCCGATCGGGAGTGCGATGGCCACGTGAACACCCGCGTTGCGCATCTCCGTCCAGTGTTTCGAACCGATCATGGTGCGCGACCCCAAACCGTCTGCCATCGCGCGGCAGGC
This sequence comes from Gammaproteobacteria bacterium, assembly GCA_030639105.1. Classification (GTDB taxonomy): domain Bacteria; phylum Pseudomonadota; class Gammaproteobacteria; genus UBA11873. Next base: position 2,976 of record DAOWDI010000097.1, read on the forward strand.
CACGCCGCGAGCGGCGGCACGCTTGAGCGCCTCGGCGACCTTGAGTCCGTTGTTGTCCGCCAGCCAGATGTAGAAGATCAAGTGGATGTGGTCCGCGGCCGCGTCCATGTCGGCGACGATTGCGTCGATACCCGCGTTGGAATCCGCCGTGAGCAGTGCCGTATTGCCTCCGACCGGCGCGAAGCCGTTGATCGTCTCCCCCATCCGAAACAGAGGAACGTAGCGATCCGGGAACTCCGGTCGCAGGTTTATCTCGCTGGCAGCGTCGGGGGAACTCGGCGGCGGAACTCCCGCAAAGATTTTACGCGCCCGGGTAGTGCGTTTGCGGCCAATGTTGGTTTCTCCCAGCAGAAGGTAGGCGAGGATCCCCACAACAGGCACCACACCGATCACCACGACCCAGGCAACCCGTGAAGCCGGTTCGCGGTGGGGGCGCAGCACGGCCCGCGCGATCACCGCGAGTTGAATCAGCAACAAACTGATGTACGCCAACGTCATCCTCATCTCTCCATTCGTTCAACACGCGTAGCCACACATCATAGCGTACGGCGCGGGGAGACAGTCGACGAACTCCGCGAACAGCGTTGGGCAACGAGAAGGAGCCGCTCACGCGACCCCTCGATTCGATCATGGTCTGAAAGCGGGATCAATATCTTGCTGCCGCCTCGTACGTCAGGCCCTTGGCCGCGGCCTGCCGGCGCACGGTGCTGTAGATTTCAAAATAGAAATAGGGGTCTGGTCTTGTGTTTTGCATCATGGCATCTGTCAATCTTGGGGCCAGTGCATGGAAGGAGAACGGTGACTATTTTGTACTATCTGAAATATATGCGCGATACAAGACCTGACCCTTTAGATCCAGTCATAGCGGGCACTGCCGCCAGCGGCGGGAGCGCTTTGTCGAACGCCCCCGCGCAAAACCATCAAAGCCTCACTCGGCGCAGTTCTTCTTGATCCGCAGCTGCGTGCTGTCGATCAGCGCCTGTCGCTGAATGCTGTCGAGGCGGGTAGTGGAACCATCAGCATGCTCCACCACGGCGCGGTCCACCCAGTTCTGCAACTTCAACATCAGATGCCGGTCTTTGGTGCAGGCTTGCGCTCGTTCGGCGGCTCCCGCCGCCTCCTCGGCATTTGCGTCCGCCTGCTCGGTCTTTTGCTCCGCCACCTGCTCCGGCGCCAGACCGGCCTCGTGAACGAGTTTGTTCATCTTATCCTGGGCCGCCTGCTTTTCCTCAGGCGTCCTGGCGTCGTGCGCGATCCGGACCTGGTCCGCCTGCACACCAGGTGGATGCTCCTGGCCGAAATGGACCTGACCGTTCGCATCGGTCCATTTATAAATGTCGCTGGCAGAAGCCGCAACCGCGACAAAAATGGCCGAACTGATTAGGAGCTTTAGGAATTTGGTGGTCATGATGGATCCTTGCTGATTCACATATCTTTTTCAGATTAGTGCTAGGTGCCAACGCCGTTAGTGTACCTTCACAACCCTTAACGGCGGCTTAACGCAACGTCGGACGTCAGACTTGGTTAACATTTATGGCATTCATGGTTACAGACGTTTTTCCGCAATGGCTGCAAGAGCCCGATCAAATGTCATCAATTTCTGGGTTCCACGTCGTCGGCAACTTGCCAGATGGGAAAGATCTCTACCACCAAGCTGCGGAAACTGATCATACAATTGCCGAGCCAACTCCACATCCTCAAATTCTAACGGCCATACATCTACGACCAGTCGAGAGATCAATTCCATCGCAGAATCGAGAGTCTTTATTCTGTTCACGGGCAAGTATGCATGCAAGAGTTCCTGCACCACTTCAGCCGAGGTATAGAGTGCCATCTTGGTTTCCAGTGCACTAGAGAAAAAACTCCGCGCTTCCGCCCGCAAGGGGTGTCTTCTCCCCACCGCATACATAAACACATTGGTATCAACAAATATCATGTATCTGTCGACCCTCTTCTTTTGGATTGATTTATCACCGAAAGGTGCTCTTGCCAATCGGGCTCCGGGCCATCTTCCTCGACCTCATCGCAAGCTCCAAAAAAAGCTGCAAGTTCGCTAGACGATGCAAAACCGGACTTGTCGTTGGCAGCCTCTACTCGCGCTTTCGCCGCTAATCTCAACCATTCACTGAGCGACAAATTTTCCTTTTTTGCCTCATGGACGAATCGATCACGATCACTGTCTGGCAGGACTAACTGGATTCTGGCCATCTTTTAACCTCTTCTCACGCATTGTGGAGATTATGCTAACCTATATTTTACACATAATATTTGCGTATGTGTATAATATATATGTATAAATGAGAATGTTCTAATAGGGAAAACGCTCAGATTCTTATGAATAGCAACTATGGCGACTTCAGGTTTACTACCGAACTTAACCGGCGGCTATCGGGCGGCACCTATTCCGCGATATCCGATTAGTTGCGACGCTTTACGACTATCGCGGTCATATCGTCGCGACAGGTTGATTTTCCGCGGAAGTTATCGAGTTCTGCCTCCAACAGTTCGAGGAATCGCTGTGCCGACTCTGTCCGGTGTGTACTCATGAATTTTTCCAGGCGAGGGAGGCCGTAGTGTTCTCCCGTTACGTTTGTGAGTTCATGAATGCCGTCAGAAAATATCAGCAGCAAGTCGCCGACTTCGAATGAGAGCGGATGGACGTCGTCGAGCATGGTGTCCGGCAGAATGCCCAGTGGGACTCCCTGCGCGGCAATCACCTCGGGCAGCTCATCTCTAGCCGCCAGAAAAAACGTCGGTGCATGGCCCGCGCACAGTAGATTGCCGCGGTTCGTTTCGAGGTCGATATCCAACAGCGCAAAGGTGACGTACCGGCCGCCGGTAACGTCGGAATGAAGCAACGTGTTCAATCGCTCGAGCAGCTCCTTCGCTGAACTGAAGTTCGCCGTTGAAGCGCGCACGTACCCACGGCACGCAGCAGTTACCAGCGCGGGCCCGACGCCATGGCCGGTGACGTCTGCCAGCGACACCAGCAGACGGTGATCCGAGATCGCCTGCCAGTCGTAATAGTCACCACCGGCCTGTGCGGCGGGCCGGCTGAACGCGGCCATCTCGTAACCAGCAGGCGTCGGCATGGTCTCGGGTAGCAGCCCCCGCTGTATCTCACTCGCGACCTCGAGGTGACGCTGCATCACGTCGCGTTCGCGGCGCGTTTCCATTTCGCGCACCGCGGCGAATACATAGCGCCGAACCTGGATCGTAATGAACGCGATGGTGCCGGTCGCAACTACGAGCATCAAAGTTTGATTGATATACAGCGCCGCCGGCCCCGGGGCCTCCGCGGCCACGTCGCGTGTCACGAAGACATAAAAGACCAGGCAACCGTGTCCGGCTGTCGCCACGATGCCGGTCGCCAGCACTTCGCGCAGATCGAGGCGCAGGATCGAAAGCGCCAGCAGGACGAGAATGAAAGCGTAGAGCGGCGATACGAGGAGGACGTAGGGATCGACACTGGAGAATCCGATCAAAAGCGCCATACCGAGAACTGGGTAAAGGCACTCGATGACGCCGTGCGTTATCCGCGCAAACACCGGCAGATCGAGGCCGCTGGCGAGTACACCCCGAACCTTGAAGAGCATCCATAATTCGAGCAGCAAATACGCTGCCGTCAGTATGACGATGATCAGCCCGATACGCACCGAACCGACCAGCGGGACGGCGATCCGGAATGCTCCAATGGCGATGAAGAACAAAAAAACCAACAGCATCCCGATAATTCGCGCCTGCTCGCTCTTAAGCTGAGCTTCGCGATAGCCTGCGAGATCGAGTTCGCCGGGCTCGCCGTTAGTCATTTGCATCTTTGTAGTCTTCCGGGTGAAATTGACTGTCGGCAACCATTGCCGGAGTTCCGGGGACAGTTTCTGACGGATCCCCACGAATTAAAAGTCTGTAGCATGTTTGGTGACTAAATCGGTGATGACATCGAGTGCTTGGTGTAGTTGGGGTAAAGGGGACGCCCATTAGCGGTCTCCGGTCAACCAGGCGATCGTCCAGATTCTGAGCGCGTTTCACGCGGCCCGGAAGTGGCCTCAGGAATTTAAATAGGACCTGAGAAAATTCGTGGAAATTATGGTGACGATCTAATCGGAAGGAGGTTGCGAGTCTGAGCCCAACCCATCTTCCGCTACATGCCACTCCTATAACCCCGGAGGATTGACCGGAACCACTCATTGTTAAGCCGGTCATATCAGTTTTCCCCTTCAAGTCAGAGGGTCAACATCCTCAGTTGGTTAACGAGGCTAGTACCGATTCACTTTCGTTGCCCCCTGTAGCTTTGTCTTCGCGGAACTTACAGTACTCAATTACTCAAATACTGCTCCGCAGTACTACCGGGGTGAATGAGCAATTCC
>DAOWDI010000206.1 GCA_030639105.1 Gammaproteobacteria bacterium
CATTCGGCATGTTCAAAATATGGGTTTTGGCGGCTCAAATGCAGGCGACGTTCGAGCTTTAGCGGTGGGATCCAGTGGCGATCCGCCGCATAGATCGACCACGGCACTTGGATAAAACGGCTCATTGTGCGATAGCCGTCTACTGGAATAATACGTAACAAGCTCTTCTCCTGGCACTGGTGCTCACTAAAGTCCGGGTGTGCATGCGACACGAATTCGCCCCCAAGACCTTGTATGCGTCCGGTTTCTCCCCTAAAATCCGATGCAAGACAAGTTCGTTAACCGGACAACTTCAACAAAAAATTAACGTTAAGTCTAGCCCAAAGTTACGGTTCTCCACGCTACCGGCAAACAAATAACAAAGTCCGAAAGTAGTTTTGTAGTATGCAGTATAGTGAACTTGGTCGGTACGGTTTGGGTCTCCTCCTACGCAGATTAGCTGCGGGCGGAGTCTAAGGCGGCCTTCGGGGAAGTAGATAGGAGAGGTAAGGTGGGCTGCCCTCGTTGCGGCTCAAGCCAAGAATTGGCTAAAAGATCTTTGCAATTTTGGGTTTTGGTTCCAGTCGCCAACGTAGCGATTAGAACCGTATATCGATGGTCATTTCACCGGGGGAGTTGAAGTAGTGATCGTAACAGCGACGCCGACCGAGCATAAGCTAAAACGTAGATTCGCGGATTTCGCAACGTTGTCAGAGGCCTTGGATTATGCGGCCAAGGGCGAGACTGGATGTAATTTCTATAGCGGCACCGGACAGCTGCTCTCGGTCTTACCCTATGCCGAGTTGCGCGAACAAGCGCAGGCTATCGCGTATAGACTGCACAACATAGGCTTGAAGCGGGGCGATCGCGTTGCGCTTGTGGCGGAAACTCATCCAGATTTCCAGCGGTTCTTTTTCGCTTGCCAGTACGCCGGCGTTGTGCCGGTACCCGTGCCGCCTCCCCTGCAACTCGGTGGCGGCCACGAATATACGGGCCATCTCCGCCGATTATTGTCCGATTCCCAAGCACGTATCTGCCTCGGGCCCTCGGAGTATGGTGCTTTTATCGCGGAGGCTGCCGAGGGATTGCATCTGCAATTTATTGGCTCCGCTGATGCATTTTCCCATTTCGCGGCGACGCCGGTAGCATTGCAACCGCTCGAAGCCGGTGAATTGGCCCACCTTCAGTATACTTCGGGCAGCACGCGCTTCCCGCGCGGTGTGATGATCACCCAACGGGCGGTCATGAGCAACCTGTCGTGTACCGTCGAGCACCTGCAAATGACACCGAAAGACCGCGCCGTGTCGTGGTTGCCTTTTTACCATGATATGGGCCTTGTTGGTCTCGTCCTTGCGCCGGTAGTGTCGCAGATGTCCGTTGATTACGTAGGTACGCGTGAGTTCGCGATGCGCCCCCGCCAATGGCTGGTGCGGATGTCTGAGAGCAAAGCAACCATCTCCTTTGGGCCGCCTTTCGGCTACGAATTGTGTGCTCGTCGCCTACGTAAGGAGGACGCGGAAATGCTCGATTTAAGCGCCTGGCGCGTGGCCGGCGTGGGGGCCGAAACTATCCGTCCCGAGCCGCTATCGCGCTTCGCTGAAGTGCTTGCGCCATGCGGTTTTGACCGCCGCGCATTCCTACCCTGCTACGGCCTCGCCGAGTCTTCGTTGGCGGTTAGTTTCGCGCCGCTGAACCAAGGTCTGGAGTCGGAATGGGTCGACGCAAAACACTTAAGCGAAGCGCAGCAAGCGGTACCGATCGATAACAAACTTCCCGGGTCTCAGCCTTCCCGGTGTAACCAGTTTGTCAATTGTGGAAAACCCTTGCCGGGGCATCAGGTCGTCGTGCGAGACGAAAGCGGCGTCGAGCTTCCGGAGCGGCACTGCGGCAGTGTGTTCGTTCGTGGCCCGAGCGTGATGTCCGGCTACTTTGGCGATAGTGCTCATCACCCTGAGGTGTTGTCCCAGGACGGTTGGTTGGATACCGGCGATGTTGGCTATTGCGTCAATGGCGACATCATGATCACCGGACGCAAGAAGGACTTGATCATCATCAACGGCCGCAACATCTGGCCACAGGACCTAGAATATCTGGCTGAGCAACAACCCGAAGTTCGGCCGGGCGACGCCTCGGCGTTTTCCGTACCGGGGGCTGGCGGTCACGAGCAAGCCGTGGTCGTGATCCAATGCCGCGAATCCGATATCGAAAAACGGCGAGATATTGTCAAACGTATAGACCGCGCGATACACGCTGAGTTGGGTATCGATTGCATCGTCGACCTTGTGCCGTTGCATACGCTCATTCGGACCTCGTCCGGTAAGTTATCACGCTTTCGAACGCGTGATGATTTCATTGATCGCACGCGGTGGGGGCAATCATCGCAAATGTTGGCCGCCGGCTAACGGAGAGTCCCGCGCGCCGGCAGCGCTACGGCGATCAATTTCACGAGCGCGTCCCGCTGTTCGTCAACAATCGAATCCCTGTCGAACGCATATGCCGCCCCCCAGCGTCGCTGTAACCGGCGCGACCGGTTTTATCGGGGGCGCCATCATTCGTTCGCTCTTAGACGATGGTTGGCGTGTGCGGGCGCTCGTCAGGCCGACCTCATTCGATAAACCGTTACCGGTTGAGGTAGAGCGTATAAGCGGTTCACTGACGGATACCGCGGCACTTAAAGAACTGCTTAGTGGCTGCGACGCCGTTGTGCATTGTGCTGGTGTCGTCCGCGGGGCTAGGGCATCAACGTTTATGCACCACAATGCCGAGGCGGTTGAACGATTGGTGACGCTGGCGTCGGCAGAAGCGCGCGTCGGCCGGTTTCTATCATTGTCCTCCCTTGCGGCAACTCGGCCCCAGGTTTCGCCGTACGCCGCCAGCAAGCACGCCGGAGAATTGGTGCTGGAGAAGATGGGCGGCGAGGTTACCTGGTTGGCACTGAGGCCACCCGCCGTTTATGGGCCGGGCGATCGGGAATTGCTACCTTTGTTCAACGCGATGGCGCATGGTATCGCCCCGACTTGGGGAGACCGTAATGCCCGTTTTTCTCTGATATTCATCACTGACCTGGTATCTGCCGTCAGTCAGTGGTTGAATAGCACGACACCAACAACCGGTATTTATGAACTGGGTGACGGTCGCCTCAACGGCTATTCCATGGACGACGTTATCGACATCGCAGCGGTTGTGGTGAAACGTCGAATACGTCGCCTGCACGTGCCGGCAGTGCTGCTCGACGTTGCGGCGGCGGCTAACATCCGTCTGGCGCGGATCAGGGGCTATGAGCCGATGCTAACGCCCTGGAAACTCAGGGAACTCAGGCATCCGCGCTGGGTATGTGATAATGGCGCTTTCACCGCCGCAACGGGATGGGAGCCCCGCATCTCATTGGCTGAGGGTTTGGCGTTGGCACTGGCGGGGAACCGTGGGCAGCAATGACGCAGCGTTGGCGTCGCCGCGGAAGGCGCGGGCCGGGGACGAAAACAATGCAATCATACGAGGAAAATTTGGCAACACTCTGTACGGTATTGCAGAGGCACGTAGCCGCCGAGGTTATTGTCGATGAAGACACGATGTTGGCGAGCGATCTCGGTATTGACTCGGCTGAGCTAATGGAAGTTCTTCTCGAGGTCGAGGACGAATTCGACATCTCAATTCCACTGAATATCCTTCCAAACGTCTATACGGTCAAAGATTTGATAGCCGAAGTTGAAAAACTGCTCGGTACCGCACGATGAGCTTATTCGGCAAATTCGAAGCGCTTGCGGCTCGGCGTAAAGCACTGGATGAAACCGGCGCGCAACCTTTCAACGTTGTTGTCGAACGCGTCATCTCGCCGACCGAGGCGATCGTGGGTGGGCGCCAGACGATCCTGGCGGGGACGAATAATTATCTCGGTCTGACGTTCGACCATGAGTGTGTTGCGGCGGCGACCGAGGCGGTGCGTTTGGAAGGCACCGGGACGACGGGGTCGCGCATGGCGAACGGTACTTTTGCGAGCCACGTGGCGTTGGAGCGCGATATCGCGGAATTTTTCCATCGGCGCTCAGCGGTTGTTTTCTCCACCGGGTATCTCGCCAACCTTGGGATCCTCTCGGCCTTGACCGATCGTGATGATGTAATCGTGATCGACAGTGATTGTCATGCGAGTATCTACGACGGCTGCCAGATGAGCGGGGCTGAGGTGATCCGGTTTCGACATAATGACGCTGAGGACCTGGCCAAGCGGATGCGGCGCCTCGGCGACCGCGCCGCCAACACCTTGATAGTGATCGAAGGGATATACAGCATGCTCGGTGATCGCGCGCCGATGTCCGAAATCGCCGCGGTCAAGCGTGAATATGGGGGCTATCTGCTCGTAGACGAGGCGCACTCGCTGGGTGTTTTAGGGGAGCGTGGGCTCGTCGAAACCAGCGGCGAACACGATAGCGTCGACCTCATCACGGGAACATTTAGCAAGAGCCTTGGCGCCACTGGTGGATTTTGCGTCAGTGATCTACCGGAGTTGGAACTGATCCGGGTATCGAGCCGGCCCTATGTGTTTACTGCCTCGATGTGTCCATCGGTGATTGCCTCAACGCGCACTGCGCTCGCGGTGTTGCAGCGCCGCCCGGAACTTCGCAAGAAGCTGTGGCGGAATGCAAACCGCCTCTACGATCGATTGACGCAGCTCGGTTACACGCTCGGGCCCGAACCGAGTCCCGTGATCGCGGCGATGTTGATGGACATGGATGAAGCGCTCGCGTTGTGGACCGGGCTACTGGAGCGCGGTGTGTACGTC
>DAOWDI010000049.1 GCA_030639105.1 Gammaproteobacteria bacterium
CATACTGCTCGGTGCGCTCGGCGTGCCCATGTGGTTGGCGCCGGATCTGCTGCTCGGGGGGTTTCTGCACAACCCCGAAACGCTCGATGTTGCGCGCGCACCGATGCGGCTCATTGGCGCGACCATGGTGGTAGAGGCAGTCGGTATCGTGCTCATGCATTCACTCCTCGGCGCGGGCGACGTGCATCGCGTGATGCGGATCACTATATCCTTTCAGTGGCTCTATTTTCTTCCGCTCGCCTACCTCATTGGTCCCGTGCTCGGCTATGGGCTGCTCGCGGTGTGGCTCCTCAATATCAGCTATCGTGTGCTGATCGCGAGTATGTTTGCGCTGCTATGGCAGCGTGGCAAGTGGGCGGCGATTAAGGTGTAGAACAAAGTTCGTTTAATCTTTGATGTCCGTTTCCCGTTTCCTGCCTCCTGCCCTCATCCTTTTCTTCGTAGCGGCGCTAACGACTGAAAATCTGCTGCACTACCCGGTAGGCGTGGCCTTTCTACTCGGCATTTATCGGATTTGGCTCGATCCAAAAAAAGTTCTGCGCTCGAGCGATACCCGCTTGTTCGTAAGCGTGTTCGCGTGCGTCTGGATCCCGATGTTGCTGGCCTTGCCCGACGCGGCCAATCCCGCGCGCGCGGTCAAGACGACGGCGCTCTACTTACACTTTCTTCCCGCCGGACTCTACATCATCCATATGCTACGCGACCTCATGGTTCGGCGTATCGTATTGATGGGGGTCGCTATCATCGTTGCTTTCTGGTGCATCGATGGTGTGATCCAGTTGGTCATGGGGCGAGATCTTTTTGGCTACCCGTATGACGGTATAGTATTGAAAGGCGTCTTCTATCCGAAGCAGCGATTGGGCCTGGTGGTCGCGGTATTCACCCCCTTGTACGTCTACGCCGTACAGCGCGCGGCTACACGTTCGGTCTGGGCATGGCTATTGTTGCTGCCAATGATCGTAGTGGTGATATTTTCGCTTAAGCGTGCTGCTTGGGTCATGCTGGCGGTTGCGCTGAGTGCTTATGCATTGTGTTTTTTCCGTGTGGCGCGCCAGAGCGCCCTTGCTACGGCGGTTGCGGCCGGTCTGGTCGCGGCAATACTCGCGGCGACGATATATTTCGTGCCGAATATCAACAATCGTATTGGCACCAGCTTGAACATATTTTCTACCGACTTTGCCACCGCCGATAGCGCCACTTCGTATCGTTTGAGTCTATGGAAGACGGGGCTGTCCATCGCACGCACGCATTGGCTGAATGGGGTGGGACCGCGCGGTTATCGGACGGTTTACCGTGATTTTGCCGATACCGGCGATTTCTGGATAGAGCGGGGCAATAAGGGGCAGACGCATCCACATTTGATGGTACTCGAGATTTTGGTCGAGACCGGCGTCATCGGACTTATCGGTTATGGCGCCGTGCTGTTCCTGCTGGTAGGGAATATTTGGCACCAACGCGCGCAGGATCCGGACTCGGCCGTATACCTCATGGTGGTCTTTGTCGCATGGTTCCCGCTTAACGCGCATCTGGCATTTTACGGGTCATATTGGTCGAGCATCGTCTGGATCATGGCCGCGCTCGGTTGTACCGTGGTGAATAAAGAGGGGTATCGATCTCGCGAGACCCTGTGAACTCAAGCCTAGGAGCGGCTGGACCCACGCGGCGGCCTTCTGGTCTTGCGCGCCTTGAACGTGGATTTCTCGCGCGCGAAATGCAGTTGATCGTGAGGTTCACGTGTGACGATCGTGCCCCACTCCAGCTCTTCGTCCTGTTCATAGCGTTTGCCAAGCTGCCATGCGATTTGCGCGCGCGCCAGTTCGAGGCCGAGATAGAATGCATGCGCGCCATCGTCGTCCACCGCGAGGGCGGGGAACAGGTCGTAGGGGTCGGTCGCGAGGTGCCGTCCGTCCCGGTTGTAGATGTTGATCCCGTTACTTGATAGCTGGATGCGGAAATTACGATCTTTTACCCGATCGGCGAACTCCTCAATCTCCGCGGCATCGTAGGGAAACGGATGACGCTCGTGTACTGCGCATAGACCTTCGTCGATATGCCGCGGTGGGCTCGAATCCTCACGGGCCGCCAGCATGATCCGCCGCGCAAGGTCAATTTCCTTGACGACCGTGGCACAATGCCGGCTGACCTCGGTAGTGAGCAGGCCGGCGACCTCCAGTTCGGAGGCGATGCCGACCAATATTGCGTTGATTCCCAACGTATCGGCATGGGTGAGTTCGGTTAGGTTGCCGATCCCCATCATGATGTCGACATTTGGATAGCGTTCGCGCAGCATGTGATAGCGGACAATCGATTCGGTCAAGCCGTAATGGATCGGATCCAGGATGGCATCGGCGAAAAACGGCCGGTTGCACCCCTCGAACGCCTCAATAGTATGGAACAATGATGCAATGTCGGTCGGGTCGTCGCCGATCAGGATCGGTATGGCCCCAACCTCGTCCGCGATCCACAACGTCTTTGTACTGAGGCTGAATAGGTAATCCGCCCCGGCCCGTCCCCCGCGCAAGAGTTCTTCGTCAACCAGCGAGTCGACACTGACCTTGAATCCGGCAGCTTTTAGTGTAGCGACGGCGTCTTCCAGATGCGGAAATGGAGTACCCGGCAGGCAGCCGATATCAATGACGTCCGCACCGTCGTCGCGATAGCGGCCGGCGCGTTCGAGTATCGTTTCGACCGAGGACTGCGGCGCCTCGACCAGCTCGGCAAAGATCAACATATCGGTACGCGACAGGTCATGCGGTTGTCCGTCGACACCGAAGTACCTAGGGAGATCCTTAAGCTCCTCAGGGCCACGGAGGAACGGTACTTCGAAATTTGCGCCGAGCGCATCGATGTTTCCTCGACATCGACCGGGAATAAGGACGCGATCGAACCCCGCAACGTTATCGAGCCGTCTACCGATAAGGTCAGTTGTCATGAGCGCCGCGACGGTGACGCCGAGGACCCGTATGTCGTAGTCAAACGAGCGTGATGTCATACCCTCGAGCGTACGGCTCAAACTCCTTTCAGCGAGTTTACCGGTAATGAATAGGATGCGCTCTGTCATCCAATGATTATCCTTGAAATCATCCAGCGGTGCGAAAATGACCTGTGCGCCTCGAGCATAAAGCGGGGCGCAGGCCGTGCGGATAGTTGCGCCCACCTAGGAACCTGTCGGCCTGCTTAGACAACGCGCCAAAGTGCGTATGCGTTAATCTGGTCGAGGCCTAATGGTGAAGCCGATCCGGTCGACTGACTCAGTCTACCGATATGGCATGGTTAAAACTCATAAAATCAATTGGTTATGACGATTAAGTAAGTAATAACAAAGTTAGTAACGATAATCTACTGAAAATTTATATAGTTATCGATCATCAAGAAAAAAAGATTGTCGTAATGCTTGCCCACGGCCGAACGGTATTCTAGGGTTAAAGTGTGAAACGATTAATTGCTTAAAGTAGTAAGGAGGGCCTATGTTTGAAAACGACCAGGATACCGTCGATGTGCTTCTGTCTGAAAGCGATGAGTTTCGTCGCTTGTATGACAAACACACGGCTTTGAAGACCCAGGTGAATGATGCCAACGGGGGGGTAATACGCATGGAGCAACTAGCCCTCGAAGAAATAAAAAAAGAAAAGCTTTATTTGAAAGACCAAATGGCCACGATGATTAAGAACTATCGTTCGGTTCACGCCTAACGCAACAACACAACCTTACAGACCTAAAACAACACCAAAGACCGGCCCTGCGCTAAGCGGTGCCGGTTTTTTTTGGTGCTGAACCTCTGCATTGAGCCCCAAGCGGGGCGCCACCCCCGCGGGTACTGACTGATTCGGCTTCCAGCGGAATCCAGGCCAACTAACCCACCACCCGATAGCAAGGTGTATACGCCTGCCCCGACAGTCGCATACGCCGATCGGTGACAAATGACCGCAGCAAGATATCCAACGCGTGCGCCACCTCAGCATCGGCATGCAGTTCGAACGGTCCGTATGCATCCACTGCCCTGATCCCTTCTTCTTTGATATTCCCGGATACGATCCCACAAAAGGCATGCCGTAGATTGCACACGAGTTCGTGCGCGGGCATTCGACTGCTCAATTCGAGCGCCGCCATCGCCTCATGGGTTGAAGTAAACGGCTGCTGGAACGCACTGTCTACCGTCAGGGACCAATTGAAATAGGACGCGTCGTCGATACCGTCGCGGTGAGTTAATACAGCATCGACTTCACCACGCAGGAGACGCGCGACTGCAACTGGATCATCGATGATGATCTCGTACAAGGCTGCAAAATCGTCACCGAGCGTCGATTTGACGAATTCATCCAGCACTCTAAAATAGGACTTGCTGCTGCGCGGCCCGGTGAAAACAAGCGGAAACGGGCACTGCACATTCGCGGGATCGGCCAGGATCCCGAGGAGATAGAGGATCTCCTCCGCCGTACCCGCGCCGCCGGGAAAGACAACCACACCGTGACCCAGCCGCACGAAGGCCTCGAGTCGCTTTTCGATATCCGGCATGATGGCGAGTTCGTTGACGATGGCATTAGGCGCCTCCGCGGCGATGATACCGGGCTCCGTGATGCCGATATAGCGCCCGTTTCGGATCCGCTGCTTGGCGTGCGCGATAGTGGCACCCTTCATTGGACCTTTCATTGCGCCCGGACCACAACCGGTGCAGACATCAAAACCGCGCAGCCCGAGCTGATATCCCACTTCCTTCGTATAATCATATTCATCAGGTCCGATCGCATGTCCGCCCCAGCAAACGGCGAGACCATGCTGGCGCCCCGGTTTGACGAGGTTGGCGTGGCGCAAAATTCGAAAGACAACCTCGGTGACACCCTCTGAGGTCGATTCATCGACGCTCGGCGTAGCCGCAAGGTCATTGGCCACGAAGATGATATCGCGCAGCACCGAGAATAGATGCTCGCGTGCGCCGGTGATGATTGCACCGTCGACGAAGGCGGTGGCCGGTGCGTTTTGTAGATGCAGCACGATGCCGCGATCGACCTGTTCGAAGCG
>DAOWDI010000161.1 GCA_030639105.1 Gammaproteobacteria bacterium
GGATCCACCGATCAGAAGCGGCATCGCAACGTTCTCCAGTGCTGAGAATTCCGGTAACAAATGGTGGAACTGATAGACGAATCCAAGCACCTGATTGCGCAATTTACCGCGCTCGTCCTCGCTCAGCTCCGTCAAATCGCGGCCACACACCTGCACCCTGCCCGTGCTCGGCGTATCCAACCCACCCAGCAAATGCAGCAAGGTGCTCTTACCGGAGCCGGACGCGCCCAACACGGCGACCGATTCCCCGCCGGCGACCCGCAACGAAATGCTATCGAGAACATCGACATCCAGCTCACCATCATGAAACCGTTTGGTGAGCTCGAAGGTTTCCAGGATGGCCTCAATCATAACGAAGCGCCTGCGCCGGGGCGATGCGGCTCGCCAAAAATGCGGGATACAGCGGCGCGCACAAACACAGACAGCCCGCAACCAGCACCGCGATAAGCACGTCGCGTGATTCCAGCTCAGATGGGACTTCGCTGATGTAATACACATCCGGCGACAAGATTTTGAAGTGGAACACCTGCTCCAAGCCGGCAACAATAACATCGACATTCGCGGCGAGCATTACCCCGAGCGTTACGCCCACGATGATCCCCGCCGCCCCGATCAAACCACCATGAACAAAAAACACGATCAAGATCTTTTTCCTGGTCATTCCAAGCGTTTGCAGGATCGCAATCTCGGTATTCTTCTCAGACACCACCATCACTAGCGTCGAGACAAGATTAAACGCGGCGACGGCTATCGTGAGCCCGAGAATGATGAACATCACGATCTTTTCGGTCTTGAGTGCCTTGAACAGGTTGACGTTGGTCTCGGTCCAGTCGATGACACGGATCGGAGCGGGTGTCAGACCGGACAATCCTTTGCGCAACTCAGCACCTATCCTCGGCGCATTGAAGGGTTCGTCGATCTTGAGTCGAATGCCGCTGACCGCATCCCCGTAACGAAACATCTTGGCGGCATCATCAATGTGAATCAGCGCCATCGTGGTGTCGTACTCATGCACGCCGGCTTCAAAAATACCAACAACGGTGTAACGTCTCAATCGCGGCAGCATGCCCGCCGGCGTCCTCATGGGTTCGGGAGCAATCAAGGTTACGCGGCTAAAGAGCCGTGCCTGCATGGTATTGGCGAGTCCGCTCCCAAGGACGACATTGAAGGCGCCTGATTCCAACAACGATAGATCTCCTTCGACGACTTTCTGCATCACGACGCTGATTTCGCCCTCAGAGGCGGGGTCGACCCCGCGGACCACGACGCCGTGAACATTATTGTAATGTGTTAGCATTGCTTCGCGGCGAATATAAGGTGCGGTCGCGATCACCCCGGGGTGTTCTTCGGCTAGATTTGACAGTTCGATCCAAGACCTCAGGACGCCGCGCTCCGCCGTGATCACGACGTGAGCCGCCATGCCGAGTATTCGATCGCGCAGTTCACGCTCAAAACCGTTCATAATCGACAAGATCGTGATCAGAGCGGCTACGCCGAGCGCGACACCAAGCATCGCGATTGCGGAGATGAAAGAGAGAAAATGATTGCGGCGTTTGGATCGCGTGTAGCGCCACCCAAGAAATGCTTCGACTGGCGTGAACATAGGCATTGATTATAGCGCAATGCTATAGAGCCCATCTCAAAGCAATCGGTGCGATCGCGGTGTGTCTAGGAGAGGGATCGGTGATGACGAAAATCCTGGCGGTCGAAACGGCAACCGATGCGTGTTCCGCCGCGCTGTTCGTCGACGGCGCGGTGAGCGAGCGCTTCGAGGTAGCGCCGCGACGGCACACGGATCTCATCCTGCCGATGATCGCACAACTCCTGGCCGATGCGGAACTTCGGGCACAAGATCTCGATGCGGTTGCATTCGGTGCGGGTCCTGGTTCCTTCACCGGCGTCCGCATCGCGACCTCGATCGCTCAGGGTATTGCACTTGCCCATGACCTGCCCGTCATACCCCTCTCGTGCCTAGCCATCCTGGCCGTGGGAGGCGCCCGGACTCACGCCTGCACAACCGTTGTTCCGATGATGGATGCACGCAAGCAGGAACTCTATTGGGCCGTCTATCGGGTCGATCAAATTGCGTGGGCGCCGGAGTGTATCAAGGCCGACGCGCTCGGCTCGGTGCGAGACGTGGAACTTCCGAACCTTAGCCATTTCATCCTCGTTGGCACTGGGGTAACCGCCTATTACGAGATACTCGTGAACCAATGCGCGGACCAATCCGTGTTGGTTCGCGATCCCCTCTATCCACGCGCGGCGGACGCACTGATACAGGCCCTCGAGGCACTGCGCGTGAATGCCGCGGTCGCCGCCGAATTCGCCGAACCGATCTATCTGCGCCGCCCCGTCTGAATGATGCCAGCATGATGATCGCGCCGATCGATCCAGGTAGAAATGCGGTTTAGACTCGAATGATATCCGTGGTCATTGTACCGTCTGACGAAAGTTGCAAACGCCGAAACCCCGGCGGCAAGGGATCGATCGCAAAATTTGCCGAGCGGGCGGCGAATTGGGTACAAGTCGACGGCGTTGCGAGAAGCCGCACGCCGTTGCGGTACGTATCGAAGTTTTGATGCACGTGTCCCCAGAGGATACATCGTACCTGCGGATATCGATCGATCACCGCCCAGAAGCGTGCCGCGTGGTGCAGGCGCATCCTATCCATCCAGCGGCTTTCGATGGCCACCGGGTGGTGATGCAGGCCCACCAGCGTTGGTAATATCCGATGGCGGGCAAGCGCATCATCGAGACGATCGAGTTCGGCGTCACCAAGGCTTCCGTAGGCTTCCCCCAATACGGTCGAGTCGAGCAAGACGATATGCCAACCACCTACCGTGTGGCTTGGGCAATAGTTCCACCCCGCCGCGCTGAGCGATCGCTCCATTATTTTGGCGGCGTCGTGGTTGCCGGGAAGACAGTAGACGGGGGCATCGAACACTTCGAATTGCTCCACTAGCCATGCGTAGGCGGGTGCTTCTGGCTCCATGGCGAGATCTCCGGTAACGAGGATCAAGTCGTAATCGCGAGATTGCACGAGTGCCCTGTTTTTCACGGCGTTGAAGCTCATGCGAGTATCGACCCCGCAGAACAGGCCGTTCTCCCGCGCATAGATATGCATATCGGTAAACTGCAATACGTTCAGATCAGTATTTCGCATGGGTAGATAATAACGACCACAACGATGCATTTAACATTTGCTAACACCTTGATTGTGACGCCAAAAGCCGTTTTATCCCCACTTTTTGCCCAGGTTTCCCTCAAGTTGCTGCGTCACTTCTACACAGGGAGTGCACATCATATTGTGGTATAAATACGGCTTGACCACATCTTGTTGTGGTGCTATACAATTGTTTACAATCAATATACCGCATATTTTCACAAACCCTGACAACGGGTCTGTAGCGAAGTAAATAACTACTAATACAGGAGGGAGCATGGATGAGGAGAACGCCGCCCTAACGCTCAGCGATCCGGGTGCCGGGGCCTTGGTTGCGCCAATATCGACGCCAATATCGACGCCGGTAACCGCGGCAATCGCGGCGACGAAACCCGGCGAGTACAAGGTGATACGGCGCAATGGCAAGGTCACGGCTTTCGACGCCGAAAAGATCAAGGTGGCCATCACCAAGGCGTTTCTGGCCGTCGAAGGACGCAACGCAGCGGCGTCGAGGCGCATCCACGAAACTGTCGAGCGCATCACAAATTTAGTCGTGCGTGCGATCACCCGCAGGATGCCGGCCGGCGGTTCCATCCACATCGAGGACATCCAGGACCAGGTCGAACTCGGGCTCATGCGCGGGGAAGAACACAAAGTAGCGCGCGCCTACGTGCTGTATCGTGAGGAACGGACCCGTGAACGTGAGCAAAAGGCGACTGCGACACCTCAGGCGCCTGAACACTCCAAACTGAAAGTCACGCGTGCGGACGGAACCAAGATCGCACTTGACGAAGGCCGCATGCTGCGATTGGTGAGTGAAGCGTGCCTTGATGTTGCCGATACCGATCCGGCAGGCATTATCGACGAAAGCAAACGTTCCTTGTTCGACGGCATCGCCGAGGCCGATGTGTCCAAAGCCATGATAATGAGCGCACGGACATTCATCGAGCGGGAACCCAATCACACATTCGTCGCCGCGCGCTTGTTACTCGACACATTGCGTCACGAGGCATTGAGTTTCGTTACCAAATGCGATCGGCAAGCAACTCAGGAAGAGATGTCCGATCGGTATCCACGGTATTTTCAGGCCTATGTCAAACAGGCGATTGATCTCGAACTGATGGATCCGCGGCTCGGTGATTTCGACCTCCAGCGCCTGGGCCATGCAATCAAACCGGAGCGCGACTTTCTCTTCACCTATCTTGGGCTGCAGACGCTGTACGACCGTTATTTCCTGCAATACCAGGGGATCCGCTTCGAGTTACCGCAGGCATTTTTCATGCGGGTGGCGATGGGGTTGGCGATAAACGAGCTTGAGCCCGAAGGATGGACGATCAAATTCTACAACCTCCTATCCTCATTCGATTTCATGAGCAGCACGCCAACATTGTTCAACTCGGGGACGCTGCGCCCGCAATTGTCCTCGTGCTACCTGACCTCGGTACCGGATGATCTCGACGGGATATTCAGTGCCATGAAAGACAACGCACTACTATCCAAATTCGCCGGCGGGCTCGGTAATGACTGGACACCGGTCCGCGGCATGGGTGCTCACATCAAAGGTACGAACGGGAAATCTCAAGGGGTAGTGCCGTTCTTAAAGGTCGCCAACGATACCGCCATCGCCGTCAATCAGGGCGGAAAACGCAAAGGCGCGGTGTGCGCCTACCTGGAATCGTGGCACATAGATTCGGAAGAGTTTTTTGAACTGCGCAAGAACACTGGCGACGACCGGCGACGCACGCACGATATGAATACGGCAAACTGGGTCCCGGACTTGTTTATGAACCGGGTCTGTGAAGACGGGCACTGGACGTTATTCTCGCCCGACGAAGTTCCCGATCTGCACGATCTGGTCGGACAGGGTTTTGAGCGCCGCTATCTCGACTACGAGGAAAAGGCCGCGCGCGGAGAAGTCAAGAACATA
>DAOWDI010000240.1 GCA_030639105.1 Gammaproteobacteria bacterium
CAGCCAAAGAAAGTCGCGATGACATCATTCGCGCCAACAGGATAGTTCTACCACGGATCGATGAGCGCTAAAGTTCAATACCCCCATCGCGCGACAAAACCAAAGCGGCTGCGCTCACTGATTGAATCTCAGCAGCTGGAATTCATTCTCGAAGCGCACAACGGGATCAGCGCCAGGATCGTCGAGGAGGCCGGCTTCAAGGGGATCTGGGCGAGTGGTCTCGCACTCTCGGCGCAGTTCGGCGTACGCGATAACAATGAGGCCAGTTGGACCCAAGTAGTCGAAATGCTCGAATTTATGTCGGATATCACCTCGATACCGATCCTCCTCGACGGCGACACGGGGTACGGGAATTTCAACAACATGCGACGCCTCGTGCGCAAACTCGAGCAGCGCGGCATCGGCGGTGTCTGCATCGAAGATAAGGTTTTTCCCAAGACCAACAGCTTTATCGGCGGCGAACGCCAGCCGCTGGCGGATACGGATGAGTTTTGCGGCAAGATCGCTGCCGGCAAAGACAGTCAAGCCGATGACGATTTTTGCATTGTCGCGCGCGTGGAAGCCTTGATCGCCGGCTGGGATATTCGCGAGGCACTGCACCGCGCCGAGGCGTATCGAGCGGCGGGCGCGGATGCGATCCTGATCCACAGTAAGCTGTCGCGGCCCGATCAAATTCTCGAATTCACGACGCAGTGGGCGAACCGCGCCCCTTTGGTGATCGTGCCAACGAAATATTACAGTACGCCTGTCGAGGTCTTCCGCAAAGCCGAGATCAGTCTCGTCATCTGGGCCAACCATATGATCCGCAGCGCGGTTCAGTCGATGCAGAAAACGGCCGCGTTGATCCACGAGAGCGAAGCCTTGACGGAGATCGAAGATCGGATCGCCAGCATCGATGAGATCTTTCGTCTCCAGGGTGCCGATGAGTTGGCGGCTGCGGAACGCCGGTATTTCTCGAGTTATCAAGCCAATACCAAGGCGGTGATCCTCGCGGCGGCGCGCGGTGGGGATCTGGCTGGCCTCACCGACGATCGCCCGAAGGTCATGATCCCCATCGGCGGAATACCGCTGTTGCGGCGGCTGGTGGACAAGTGCAAAAAACGCGGCATCGATGACATTACCGTGGTCGCCGGTTACAAGGCGGCGAGTATCGACGTCAGCGGCATTGATGTCATCGTCAACAAACAGTACGCCTCAACCGGAGAGCTGGCCTCACTGGCCTGCGCCATTGAAACCTTTACCGACGACATGGTGATCATGTATGGAGATCTCCTGTTGCGCAGCTACATCCTGCGCGATCTGATCGAAAGCGATGCGGCCTTGTGTGTGGTCGTGGACTCGGCAACGGACGTGAACGATGGCTCGGACACCCAGGATCTTGCCTTTTGCAGCGAGCCCGACGATCGGTCGATGTGGGGCCAGGCAGTGAGCTTAAAACGCATCGCAAATGCCGCGCAAGCGGCCAACGGCAAGCATCCTGACGGCCGCTGGATCGGCATGATACGGGTCAAAGACAACGGCCGCCGCTGGTTGGTGGAAGCGATCAAGGTGCTGCAAGAGCGCGCCGACTTTGGACAGCTCGGGCTCCCCGACTTGATCAACTTTTTGCTCAGTGACGGCCGCGACGTTCGCGTATGGTACATCCACGGCCACTGGCTGGATGTCAATTCGCTCGCGGATCTGGAACGCGCCGGTGATTTCACCGCCGAGCAGGATTCCTGAATGCGGCCCGCCGTGCAGCGATGATCGAAGCAGGCGAATTTGTGGATGCCGCCCGCGATATCGGGTTCGACTGGTATGCCGGCGTCCCCTGTTCATTCTTGAGCCCCTTCATCAACTATGTGATCGGCGATCCCACGCTCACTTATCTGTCGGCAGCCAATGAAGGTGACGCCGTTGCGGCGGCGGCCGGGGCGGTGATCGGCGGGCGCGGCGGTGTCGCCATGATGCAGAACTCCGGCCTCGGCAACGCGGTCAGTCCTTTGACCTCGCTCGCCCATGTATTTCGCATACCGACACTGATTATCTGCACCCATCGCGGCGCCATCGGTCTGCACGATGAACCCCAGCACGAATTGATGGGCCAGATCACCGGACGATTATTTGAGACGATGGCGATCCCTTGGGAATTCTTCCCCGATCGAAGCAGCGCAATAGAACCCGTACTTGAACGTACAAAAAACTACTTCGAAAAAGAACAACGACCCTACGCGCTCGTTATGCGTAAACGTACAGTCGCTGCGCACCCTCTCACCAATCGCCCAACCGTTTCGCACGCGCCTACCACCAGGGTTGTTGGCGAGCCGTTCAGCGAGCGCCCCATCGGCGTCCGCCCAAGCCGCATGCAGGCTTTGGAGCGGATCATCGAAGCGACACCGCAGTGCGGATCGGTGGTCATTGCAACGACCGGCTATACCGGCCGCGAACTCTATGCCGCGGCCGACCGCGACAACCACTTCTACATGGTAGGATCCATGGGTTGTGCCTCAGCCCTCGGTCTGGGGCTCGCGATGGTGCGCCCGGATCTGCATGTCGTTGTCATCGACGGCGACGGCGCGGCATTGATGCGGATGGGTAATCTGGCGACACTGGGCGCTTACGGCCCGGCCAACCTCACCCATATATTGCTCGATAACGAAGCACACGATTCGACTGGCGCACAGGCAACGGTTTCAGGGGGTGTAGATTTCGCGGCCATCGCCGCGGCATGCGGTTATGCGAGCGTGCACCGCGGCGCGGAGATCCCGAGTCTGACCGCCTTTCTCGGCGCACAAACAAAGGGTGGGCCCCACTTTATGCACCTGAAGATCTCAACCGGCACCATCGACAAGCTACCGCGTCCGTCGATTTCGCCGCCTGAGGTATTGCAGCGGCTACTGGACCATATCAAAACACCATGAATACGATCCTGTTGAATCCGGGTCCTGTCACACTGAGCCCGCGAGTCCGTCAGGCCATGCTAGGCGAGGATCTGTGCCATCGCGAGCCCGAGTTTGCCGCTTTGCAGGATCGCATACGCAAAAAGCTGCTGGATGTTTATCGGCTCGATCAAAAGGAGTGGGCGGCCGCACTCATGACGGGCTCGGGCACGGCCGCGGTCGAATCGATGATCACCACGCTGGTACCCGCGGACGGAAAGCTGCTGATCATTGAAAACGGGGTTTACGGCGAACGCATGACCCGGATCGCCGATCGCTATGCCATCGCGAACGTCACGGCCACCAATGTGTGGCGTGCGACGATCGACTACCCGGCGGTTGAGGCCGTGCTCGAAGCCGATCCAGCGATCAGGTATGTCGCGCTCGTTCACCATGAAACCACTACCGGGCGGCTCAACGAACTGGATCGGCTTGGCGCCATCTGCCGGGAGCACGGCGTGGCGATACTGCTCGACGCCGTCAGCAGTTTCGGCGCGGAAGCGATCGATTTCGATCGCTGGCCGCTCGCAGCCTGCGCGGCAACCGCAAACAAGTGTCTGCAC